>NZ_DATCTO010000058.1 GCF_036567905.1 Candidatus Binatus sp. | reverse complement strand
GCATCGAGATGCTCGATGCGCCGCGCGGTTTTTTAAGAGACAGCCGCCGCGCACAGGAGATCGCCGTGGACCGGCGCCACGGCGCGC
Source organism: Candidatus Binatus sp. (assembly GCF_036567905.1). Lineage (NCBI taxonomy): Bacteria > Candidatus Binatota > Binatia (SeqCode) > Binatales (SeqCode) > Binataceae (SeqCode) > Binatus (SeqCode) > Binatus sp. (SeqCode). The sequence continues at coordinate 12,462 of NZ_DATCTO010000058.1, read as the reverse complement.
GGCATCTCAACGAAGCACCCACTCGACGCCTGATCGCTCGACGGGCTGGTGCGGTTCTATTAGGTGAGCCCGTGCGGTAGCATTTCCGCTGGCGCTCGCAGCGGAGGGGAATCAGGTGGCGGATCGGGTACGAGTGGGGCCGGCGCGAAAGCGGGCAGGTGCGAGACGGCCGGCGAGAAAGAAGACGGTGCGGCGGCCGGGAATCCTGGTGCTGGCCGCGCTTGGAGCGCTGATTTTGGGGTTTTTGGCGAAACGAATGATGATCCCGTCGGCCGTCCACTACATCGCATATCGACCACCTGACGAGCCGCGACCGATGAGAGAAGCAAATCCGCCCGCCGCTGCCGAAGGGAAGGGCGGCGCGGGTGACTCGGCGGGGTCGAACGCGAAATCAAATGCGGACGCGCGCACCGGCTCTGAACAACTGACGCCAGGCGATCGCAGCGCGCTGGACGCGATTATCAGGCGTAAGGCCAAGTGACGAACAATTCGATGGCAGCCTCAATGCAAATAGCGGACGACCTGGGCTTTCGCGTCGAGCTCGAGCGCCCGCCGTCGCGGATCGTATCGTTGGTGCCGAGCTGGACGGAGACATTGTTCGCGCTGGGGTTCAATTCCGAAGTCGTGGGCGTCACGAAATTCTGCGTCGAGCCGGTCGCGGCGGTTGCGTCGATTCCAAAAGTCGGCGGGACCAAGAACCCCGACATCGGCGCGATCGTGAAGCTCGCGCCAGAGCTGGTGATCGCCAACGCCGAGGAGAATCGGCGCGAGGATGTGGAGCGGTTGCGCGCGGCGGGAATCCCGGTGTTCACGACTTATCCGCGCACGGTGCCGGGTGCGGTCGAATCGATCATGCGCATGGGCCGGGTGCTCAGCCGCGAGGCGGCGGCCGCGGCGCTGGCCAAGGAGATCACGCTCAGCGTAAGCGGAATCGAGGCGACGGTCGGAGTATGGAGCAAACTGCGGCTGCGCGTTTTCTGTCCGATATGGAAGAAGCCATGGATGTCGTTCAACGCCGACACCTATGCGCATGACGTGCTGCGGATGCTCGGCTATAACAACATCTTTGCGTCGGCGGGCGAGCGGTATCCCATGACGACGCTCGAGCAGGCGGTCCAACGCCGCCCCGATATCGTGATACTTCCCGACGAGCCGTATGAATTCGATGAATCCGACGTCGCCGAGTTGAAGACTCTGCTTCCGCCCGCGCTCAGCCGCCGCCTGCTGACAGTCAGTGGCCGCGACCTGCATTGGTACGGCGTTCACATGGTGCGGGGGCTCAAGTCGCTGGCGGAGAGAATGGCGCGCGTGCGCGCCGCGGTTCTATAATCCAGTCGTGCGCAACGGCGCCGCGCGGTCACCAAAACGACGCTGTGCGTCCGTCAAAACGAATGGGAGATTAGCATGATCCCGAAAATCAGCCTGACAGCCGCGTTCTTTCTGATGGTGGCGCCGCCGATGGCGTGTGCTTCGAATCGCTACGCCGCGAATCCCGCGCCGATAACCCGCCAAGCGCATGAAGCGCCGCCGGGCATGGTCGTCGCTCAGGACGATCAATCGAACGTCGGCACTTCCGATAACGATAACGACAGTGATTCAAACGACAGCGATTCAAACGATAGCGCCGACGACAAAGAGAACGCCGACGACAATCAGAATGCCGACGGCAATCAGAACGCCGATGGCAACGATCAGCAGATTCCGCCGCAGGTTCTCGGCGGTCCCGAAAACGATCCGGACGCCACCCGCCCGCCGAATCCGTTTTTGCAGCCGGTAAACCCGGACCAATAGCGCGGCGCCACGATGACCGCACCACTGGACGGAATCAAAGTACTGGACCTGAGCAAACTCGCACCGGGGCCGTTTTGCACGATGATCCTGGCGGACCTTGGCGCTGAAGTGATCAAGATCGAGGAGCCGGGACCGCCCGCCGGAAGACGCGCGCAGCAAGCCGGCGCCGCCGGCACGCAGGGGCCGGCCAACAGTTTCAGCAGCTCGCCGTACAACGCGCTCGGCCGCAACAAGAAGTCGATCGGGATCAATCTCAAGAGCGGCGCGGGCAGGGAAATTTACTTTCGCCTGGCCGAGCGCGCCGACGTTATCGTCGAGGAATACCGGCCGGGGGTCGCCAAGCGGCTGGGGATCGATTACGAGCAACTCTCGTCGCGCAACCCGCGGCTGATCTATTGCGCCATCACCGGCTTCGGCCAGACCGGGCCGTATCGCGATCTGGTCGGCCACGATATCAACTACATCGGAACCGCCGGCGTGCTGTCGCTGTTCGGGCGGCCCGGCCAGCCGCCGACAATTCCGCACAACCTGGTCGCGGACTACGCCGGCGGCGGGATGCATGGCGCGATCGGAGTGCTGGCGGCGCTGATCGCGCGCAACCAGACCGGACGGGGACAGTATGTCGATATCTCGATGATGGACGGGAGCCTGGCGCTGCTGGCGCAGTCGTTCTCGTCATTTTTCGCGGGAGGGAAAGTGCCGCAGCGCGGCGCGACGATGTTTGACGGCGGGATTCCCAACTACAACGCTTATCTGACGAAGGACGAGAAATACATTACGATCGCGGCGATCGAGCCGTGGTTCTTCGCCAACCTGTGCCGCGCGCTCGGCCGCGAAGATTTTATTGCGCACGAATTTGATTCCAGCAAACGAGCGGAAATAGCACGCGTGTTCACTGAAAAATTCAAAACCAAAACGCGCGATGAATGGTTCGCGATTCTAAGCAAAAGCGACATCTGCGCGGGCAGGATGCTCACGCTCGACGAGGTGCCCAACGATCCGCAGGTGCTCGCGCGCGATATGATCGTCGAAGTCGAGGGCCCCGGCGGCCAGAAGATCAAGCAGGTGGGCGTGTCGGTGAAGTTCTCGGATACGCCGGGATCGATAAGGTCGCTCGCGCCGCAACTCGGGCAGCATACCGACGAAATCCTGGGCGCGCTCGGTTACGGCAAGGACCAGCTCGACCGCTGGCGCGAGGCGGGCGCGATCAAGTAGCGCGTCAGCATGCGGCGGCGCGGGGTTCGCCGCGTTGCCCGCGGCCTCGAATCACGGTTAAGATTCCGCTATGCCACAGCCATCCCCGATGTTCATGCGCGGCCCGCACGATCCACTTCGTATCGAGCGCGCCGAAGGTCCATGGCTCTACGCCTCCGACGGCCGCAAGATCCTGGACGCGGGCGGCGGCGCCGTGGTGGTGAACGTGGGCCAGGGGCGGCGCGAAATTGCCGAGGTCGCGGCGCGCACGATCGCCAATCTCGATTACATCGTGCCGGTCTGGAGCTCGCCCCAGCGCGAGAGGCTGGTCGAGCGGCTCTCGCGGTGGACTCCGGCGGGGCTGACGCGGTTCTTTTTTACCAGCGGCGGATCGGAGTCGGTCGAAGCGGCGCTGAAGTTCGCGATACTTTACCACAACGCCCGCGGGCAACGATCGAAGAACAAGATCGTCGGGCGGCGCTTCTCTTATCACGGCAACACCATCGCAGCGTTGTCGGCGGGTGGGAGCGGGCGGCGCGCGGACTACGAAGAAATTTTACTGGACTGGCCGAAGATCGATCCGAGCTACTGCTACCGATGCCCGTGGGGCAAGACCTATCCATCATGCGAGATCGACTGCGCGACGGCGCTTGAAAAAGAGATCGTCAAGAACGGTGCCGACTCGATCGCCGCGTTCATCGCCGAGCCAATGATGGGCTCGAGCGGCGGCGCGGTCCCGCCGGTCAGGGAATACTGGCCGAAAATTCGCGAGATCTGCACGCGCCACAACGTGCTGCTGATAGCCGACGAAGTGATGACGGGCTTCGGCCGCACCGGACGGCGCTTCGGCGTCGATCATTGGGACGTCGTGCCGGATATCGTGGTCGGCGGCAAGGGACTCACCGGCGGTTACATGCCGATGGGAATGATCGCGGTCAAGGAAGCGCTGGTCGAGGAACTCGAGCGGGCCAAGGCCGACTTCATGTTCTACACCTACAGCTCGCATCCCGTGGCGTGCGCGGTCGCCGACGAGGTGCTGGCAATCATGGAGCGCGAGCGACTGGTGGAGCGCTCGGCAGAAATCGGCGCGAGGCTTGGTTCCAGTCTGAAGGAGGAACTGTCGGGGCATCCGATGGTTGGCGACATCCGCGGCGCCGGGATGTTCTGGGGGATCGAACTGGTGCAGGACAAGGCGACTCGCATGCCTTTTGCGCCTGAAAAAAAAGTGACCAATCGCGTGCTGGGCGCGTCGCTGCGAAAAGGGATGTACTTTTATCCGGCGACCGGAATGGCGGGGAAGGCGGGCGGCGACGCGATGATGATCACGCCGCCGTTCATCATCGGTGACGCCGAAATCGAGTTCATCATCCGCACGGCGCGCGCGGCACTCGACGAGATCCAGCCTAACCTGTAGCGTTTGACGCAACACGTCCTAGCTTCGTGGAGAGACCGGCACATGGCCGACAGCATCATCGGGCCGACTTCGCATTACTTTTATTCGCAACGCCTGAAACTGCACTACGTCGATTGGGGCAATCCCGACAAGCCGCTGCTGGTGTTGGTGCATGGCGGCCGCGACCATTGCCGCAACTGGGATTGGGTCGCGCTCGATCTGCGCCGGCACTACCACATTATCGCGCCCGACCTTCGCGGCCACGGCGACTCCGACTGGGCCGTGGGCAGCGGTTATTCGATGATCGACTACGTGCTCGATCTCTCACAGCTGATGAGCGCGGTGGCTGGCAAGCCGGCGACGCTTATCGGCCATTCGCTCGGCGGCGGAATCGTTTTGCAATACACCGGCACGCATCCCGACGCGGTCAAGCGCGTGGTTTCGATCGAGGGGATGGGACCGCCGCCCGGAATGATCAAGGACTCGCCGGCCTACGATCGGATGAATAACTGGATCGGCCAGATGCAAACGCTCGCGCGGCGCAAGGCGCGCGAGTATCCATCGATCGAGGAAGCCCTTGCCCGCATGATCGAGGCCAATCCGCACCTGAGCCGCGAGCAGGCGCGCCATCTCACGATTTGGGGAATTCAACGCAACGAGAACGGCACTTACTCCTGGAAGTTCGACAACTACGTTCACGCCACGTCGCCCTACATGTTCAACAACCGCGACGCGCGCGAAATATGGGGCCGCATCACCTGCCCGACCTTGCTGATTCGGGGCACGGAATCGTGGGCGGGCGATTGGGTCAAGGATGGGCGCATCCAGGCCTTCAAGCATGCGGAATCGGTGACGATCGACAAGGCCGGCCACTGGGTGCATCACGATCGCCTCGACGAATTTCTGGCAGTCACGCACCGTTTCCTCGGGGTGTAGCGGCGACTCGTGACGGATAGCAGGTTCACGCGGCGGGTTTGCTGATGCGACGACCTTCGCTTTCGCTGCGCAGCGATCAGTTCGAATACGTTCAGCTGATTATTCTCGCCGTGACCGTGGGCGTGCTCGCGGCGCTTGGAAATCTCGGCTTTCGCAAATTGATCGAATTCTTCTCGTGGCTGTTTCGCGTGCTCGAGTGGAACGCGCTCGGAATCGGGCTCGGCGGGCCGCATCGAGCACTGATCCCATTGATCCTGCTGAGCGGCGGCGTGGCAATACTGCTGCTTGACCGGATCTTTCCCGAAGACGTGCTCGGTTATGGTTTCCCGAATTTTCTGGAGATGGTCAACCTCGGCACCGCGAGGCTCAAGCGCCGCTGGATCTTCGTCAAGGCCGCGGGCGCCGCGCTTTCATTGGGCGCGGGCGCGTCGGTCGGCCGCGAAGGTCCGATCGCCCAGGTCGGGGGCGCGATCGGATCGACTATCGCGCAGCTGAGAAAGTTGTCGCCCGATCGCGCCAAAGTGCTGGTCGCGGCTGGAGCGGGCGCCGGCATCGCGACGACGTTCAACGCGCCGATCGGCGGCCTGATGTTCGCGCAGGAAATCGTCCTGCTCGGCCACACCGAAATCGCCAACCTCACATTGCTGATCATCGCCACCTTCAGCGCGGTGATCACCTCGCGAGCGATCGTGGGCAACGCGGCGGTCTTCCTCGTGCCTGAATTCGTGCTGCGCAGCTACTGGGAGATGGCGACGTATGCGCTCATGGGCGCGGCGCTCGGGGTCCTCGCGGCAGGCTACATCCGGTTTTTCAACGCAACCGACGCATGGTTTCGCCGGCTGAATCTCCCGGTTTGGGTCAAGCTCGAAGCGGGACTTGCAGTCGTCGGTGCGATTGCGATTTGGCTTCCGCAAAACTTGTCCGACGGATATCCGGTGATCAACCGCGCGATGGCGGGCGAGTTCGGCATCGGAATGCTGGCGGCGCTGGTCTGCGCGAAGTTTTTCGCCAGCAGCGTGTCGCTCGGATGCGGCGCGCCGGGAGGGTGCTTCGGCCCGACCTTTTTCATCGGCACGATGGCGGGCGGGTTGTTCCAGCGCCTGTCGGCGATGCTGATTCCCCACCTTACCGGCCCGCGCGGATCGTACGCGCTGGTCGGGCTTGCCGCGTTTCTGGCCGGCACCACGCACGCGCCGCTGACGGCGCTGTTCCTGCTCTGGGAAATGACGCACAGCGACACGATCGCATTGCCCGCGATGATCGCGACGATTACGGCGCTGGTGGTGGCGCGCGCGATCGAAACCGAATCGATCGACGAGTTCCGGCTAGCGCGCGCGGGCAAGACGCTGCAGATCGGTCGCGAGCGCCTCGCGCTGGCGCTCATACCGGTCAGCGCCGTCGTAACCAGGAACGTGACGATGGTGGCCGAGAACGCGTCGCTGTTGCAGGTGCTGCACACCGCGGGTGAGACGGCGCAATCTACGCTGCCGGTGGTCAACAGCGAAGGCGAGCTCGCGGGGACAATCGTAGTCCGCGATTTGTTGTCCGTGATCAGCGGAGGACAGGAACTCGGTCCGCTGGTCAACGCATTCGACATCTGCAATGCGCATGGTCCTGCCGTGTCGCTTGATGCGAATCTCGACGAGGCGAGCCAGTTGATGGAGCATGACGGTCTCGACGAGATTCCGGTCGTCGAGCACAACAGCCGGCGCTTTGTCGGGCTGGTCACCGGCCAGCATATCGCGCAAGCCCTCAACCGGGTGACGGTTTCGCTCTCGACGCTTGCGACGCGCAATCCGAATATCTATTGGGCGACCGGTTATCGAGTGACGCGGCTTGCGGTCCCCGCCAACGCCGCGGGAAAAACCGTGCGTCAACTCGACCCGCGCGCGCGGTTCAGCGTCACGGTTCTCGCGGTTCAGGACGCGGGCAATCCGGATGGGGGATTCGCGCCCATTGCGCCCGATCGCCCGCTGAAAGAAGGCGACAAGCTGATCGCGGCGGGGCGTCCGCAAGACATCCGGCAATTCACGCACGAGTTGGAAAGCGCGCAACCCGCCGGCGCCGCGCGGGCCCCGGCTCAGTCCGAACCCGGAAAGACATAGGGGCGAGCGCGGCCGGCGCGGATTTCGGCGCACAGTTGCTCCACCGTGCGCACGTCGCGTTCGAATTCCGTCGCGATCGTCATGAACCATTTTGCAGTCGCGAAATGAGCGTCGCTGCCGCCAACCGCCGTCAGCCCGAGCTTGAGCGCCGCGTCCTGCGCGCGCCGATTCTGCTCGATCGAGTTCTGGCCGTTGAGCACTTCGATCACGCCAAGCGCCGCGCCGTGGCGGCTGAGCAGTGCGTCCAGGCGCGAGCCGTAACCGGAGTCGCGAAACGGATGCGCTGGAATTGCGACTCCGCCTTCGTGATGCAGCACTTCGATCAGGCTGTCGCTCTTGAGCATCCGCGCCGTCAGATCGAATCGGCGGATCACGTCATCGGTCACGCCGAACAGCAGCAGATGACCAAGATCGGTGTCGGCTTCGATTCCCCTGAAGACGGCAATTTGAAAGCGCTCCGCGAGTTCCGCGTATAGCCGGCCGACTTCGCGATCGCTCGGAAACAGACGATGCTCGGTGAAGCAAATCGCGCCGAGTCCGCGCCCCGAGTTCTTCGCAAATTCGAGATACTGCTCCGGCGCGACGTTGGAGTCGGACGATAGCCGGGTGTGGACGTGCAGATCGGCGATCATCAGATGAATGCTACGGCGCGGCGAACGTGTCGCGCACCTGGATATGGTCCTCGAGCGAGAAAACTCCCGCGACCAGGAAGACCTGGGTCTGCACCATGAGGCGATCGGCTTCCGTCGGCACCGTGCCCCACAGGATGATCGTATCGCCCTCCATCCCGAAATGCACCGATGAGTAGCCCCGCGCGTCGAGCGCGCGGCGCAGCGCTATTTCCCGCGGTTGCGTATGCGCCGGTTCGACCGGACCGGGAGCGCCGCCATTGGGCACTTCCGGAACCGCGCCGGAGTCGGGTCCCGTGTCACCGTCGGAAGGCTGTGGTTGCGACGAATGGAACATCAGGTACCCGATGAGAAAAAATCCGCCGGCCACCAGCGCCAGCGTCCGCGCGGGATGCCGCCTGCGACGACGCTCATGAAAGATTGGACCCGGAAACTCTCCCGGCGCAGCAACGTCGTCGAGCACGATCGTCCGCGCCTCGTGCGCGCCGCGATCCAGCGGCGACAATCGTCCGGTTACGTCGGCGGCGCAGAATGAGCAGTAGTTCGAATCCACCGGGATATTTCGGCCGCATCGCGGACATTGCGTATCGATCTGGTTGCTCAGCATCGTGGGCGCCGACGCGTGCCGCTCTCCGGACTTGACGTCGCTGAGCGGCAGTTTGAGTTGTGGGCGCGCCGCCGGTCCGGTTGACGAATTGCGCCGCGCCGTCGTCGCCGGCGCGACGCCCGACTTGATCGCCATCAGCCGCTGCTTGAATTCCGCGGCGTCGGCCATCCGCAAGACCACGTCGTACTTGAGCGCCTGATCGACCAGGTCGGCAAGCGCGGGAGTAATTCCAGAGCATAGCGGGCGCAATGGTGGGAAGCTGAAAGGCGGCTCGAGCGCGGGGTCGCGGCCCGACAGCGCATGATGCATCGTGGCGCCGAGCGCGTACAGGTCCGAGCGGAACTCGACCTTGCCGCGATATTGCTCGGGCGGCGCGTAGCCCTGCGTACCAATCATCGTCGCGTTGCTCAGCGGCTGGAACAGGCGGGCGATGCCGAAGTCGATCAGCTTGGCCTGCCCCGACGGCGTCAGCATCACGTTCGACGGTTTCAGATCGCGATAGATCACCGGCGGTTCCAGGTTGTGCAGGTACTCGATCGTGTCGAGAACTTGCAGTGCCACATCGATGACGGCGTCCTCGGGAAGCTTGCCGCCGGCGTCTTTGAGTTTTTGTTCCAGCGTGATCCCGTCGATGAACTCCATGACGAGATAGTGATGGTTCTGCTCGCTGAAGCGATCGAACACGCGCGGGATATGTTCGTTGCTGAGTTGCGCGAGCATGTCGGCCTCGCGCTGAAAAGCCGCCACCGCCTGTTTCTGCGTGTCCGGGCTGGTGAAGCTATCGACCATCTCGGCCAGCGCGCACGGCCGCGCGGCAAGCCGCAAGTCCTCGGCGAGATAGACCATTTTCATCCCGCCCCCGCCGAGCGGCTTTGTCACGCGGTAACGGCCGCCGACGATGGTATTGGGCGCAATCATCCGTTCAGTTTGAATCTAACCATCGCATAGATTTTGTGGCGCCCCGGCGGGGCTCCATGTTTATCGCACCAGCATGTGTTCGCGAAGCGCACCGGAGAAGGCCGCATTGGCGGCGCATATGAGATGAATCAAAATGCCGAGCGGGGGTCCCGCACTGTACGCCAACGATACGCCGAAAAACCACAAGATACCTCTGAAGGGTTTGCCCCGGTAAATATGACCGACGCCCGGAACGATGCTTAGCACGAGCGCCAGTAGCGGGCTGAACCCCCGATCCCGTCGCAGCAGCGGGAAACGAGTTACCGGCGCGCCGCACGATTTGCAGAAGCTTGCTTCGGCGACCACGATCGGCTGACCGCATCGCGAGCAAAACCTCGGCTTCTCGAACTCCGCTTCAGCCACGGAAGGTAAACTGCGCGTCGCCGAATCTCACGGCGTCGCCGTCACTCACGCGCGTTGGCTCGGTCACGCGCCGGTTGCCGACGAACGTTCCGTTCTGGCTGTTGAGGTCTCTCACTGCGAACACGCCGTCGGAATTTTCGATACTCGCGTGATGGCGTGAGACCGAGGAATGGCTGACCACGATTTCGTTGTCGAGTGCGCGCCCGATGCGGGTAACCGCATCGCTGCGGACGGGGTAGGGCTGCCCCGACGCATCGATTAGGCTCGGCCCCTCGACCTTTGCGTTCGCTCCCGCCAGCCGCGTGGCGACGTGCGCGGGATTGACCGTTTCGGCGGTGAGCGCCGCTTGTTGGCGGGCCGGCGCCGACGCTCCGCGCAGATGGAACAGCAGTTCGTAGCCGCCAATGTTGATTCGATCGCCGTCGCGCAGGTCAACGCTTTCGATTCGATTGCCGTTGACGAAGGTGCCGTCCTGCACCGCGAGATTTTTGATCACGTAGTCGGCGCCGCGCCGTTCGATCACGGCGTGCCGCTGCTGCACTGCGGGATCGCCGAACAGGCCGACCGGATTTTCCTCGGCGCGGCCGATCGACGCGCGCGCGCCTTCGATTCGGTACTGGCGTCCGCGCAGCCGGCCGTGCTCGACCGTGACCCACGCGGCCTTGGTCAGCTCTTGCACCAGCCCGATGAACAATCCGATCGCAAGGCCGGTGACCGCTTCGCCAAAGAACCGCGAAGCCAGCCCGCCGCCGACGATCGCGCCGATCAGATCGAAGCTGGCTCCGCCGACGGCGCCACCCACCAGTCCGCCCAGCGCTCCCTTGGGAATGTTTTCCATCGTGAGGGTCGCCAATCCCACGCCGGCGCCCACCAGCGCTCCGTCGATTCCCCATCCGAGCCATCGCGCGATCCAGAGTGTTATGATCGAGCCCGATACCAGCTCGCCATTTGGGCTGAAGCCGACTCCGCCTGTTTGGAGAACCAAGTTGAACACGTAATTTCCGAAGTAAGTGGAGAGCAGCGAGAGCAGCGCGCATATCGCGAAGCCGCGAATGAAGCGGCGCTTGGACTCCGGCGTCACGCGAACGTCGGATGTATCCACGGCCGTGATGAATGCGCCGATCGCGCCCGCAGCGAACATCGCCGAGACGTAGTACGCGAGCATTTCGCCCGCCGTCTGCACCTGGCCGAGACGAGAGTTGTGCGAGGCCAGCTCGACCGGGAGCCATCCGATCGCGCCGCCAACCAGGCCCGCAAGGGCCTTGAACGTCAGTTCGCGCCGGTTCAGAGAGTCGCTTTTGAGTAGAGCTAGAGGTGAATTCACGCTGTCCCCGGCAAATGCATCCAGGTTAGTAATATAATAGCCCGCAGCGGGTCGCTGGAAAACGCTCTGCGCAAACGGCGCGCCTTCGACGGTCGAGCGATGGGACCTCCAGTTCCCCGCGATTGCCGAACTTGATATTGAAGGGGTTGAGGTCGGCGATATCACCGCCGAGGACACTACCCGGATCCGCGAGGAGGCCCCCCATGTCACCATTGCTATTGATACTAATCCTGTTGTTGCTGTTTGGCGGTGGCGGCGGTTATTACGCCTACGGACCCGCAGGTGGAATCGGAATCGGCGGAGTTATTTTGATCGTTCTAATCGTGATGCTTGTCAGCCGACGACGGATATGAGCGTCGATTTGTCGGTCGAAAACGGTCTTGCGGAGATTGTTCTCAACCGGCCCGACAAGCGCAACGCGTTGAACGGCGCGATGGCGGCTGAGCTCGATGCATGCCTGGAGCGCGCGGCGTCGCAGGGCGTGCGGGCGATGATGATCCGCGGCGAAGGGCCGGCGTTCTCGGTGGGACGAGACTTGGCGGATGCCGACCCGGGCATCGAAGACGCCGAAGCGATAATCGAGAACACGCTTAATCCGCTGATCAAACGAGTCGTCGCGTTCCCGGCGCCGACCTTTGCCGCCGTTCACGGTGCGTGCGTGGGAGTTGGACTCGGTCTGGCGCTCGCATGCGACGTGGTCTATGTCGCCGACGATGCTAAGATCGGTTCGCCGTTGGCGCGTATCGGCGCAGTGCTGGACTCGGGCGGCCATTCGTTTTTCGTCTCGCGCCTGGGAACCCATCGCGCGCTCGAACTGATTTACACGGGACGGCTGCTCTCGGGCGCCGAAGCGGCCCAGCTCGGACTCGTCAATCGCAGCATCACGAAGGACTCGCTCATCGCGGAGACCAGGAAGGTCGCATTGCAGGTGGCGCTCGGTCCGACCGCGGCGTTCATGCTGTCGAAGCATTTGATCCGCAGGATCGACGAAGAAGCGATGGGATTGTTCGCGGTTCTGAAATGCGAGGCGCAGGCCCAGGGCGCGGCGGGGCGGACGGCCGACTACAAGGAAGGCATCGCGGCCTTCCAGCAAAAACGCTCGCCGAACTTCCGCGGGAAGTAGCGGGGGCAGGGCTGAGCCCTGCACCCAGTATTAAGGCCGC
>NZ_DATCTO010000057.1 GCF_036567905.1 Candidatus Binatus sp. | reverse complement strand
TGGCCGCGCGCGACAACGGAGCGCGGCCTTAATACCGGGTGCAGGGCTCAGCCCTGCGGTGCAGGGGTCACCCCTGCTTAGTTCGCCTGGGCGGTCCAGGTGCCGCGCTGGCCCGACGGCGTCGATTCGAAAGTGCCGCTTAACTGATCGCTGCGGCGCTGGCCTTCGAAGTAATACGTCTCGGTGCCGTATGGGACCTGGAACTGCAGATGGTTGCCGCGTACGAATCCGTCGATCGGCGTCATTCCGTAGCCTGACTGATGGATTACGAGCTCGCCGTGCAGGAAGCCGTTGGGCTGCGGACGCAGTCTAAGCTCCATCTCGGAATTGCCGCCGCTGCGAAGACCGCTGATCGTGCCGGTGGCGATCGTCGGCCCGAGCATGCTGCCCGAGGACGTCGAGCTGCCACCCATCGAGCTGCCGATCGCACCGCTGCCGCCCGGATACGTCGCGTATGGTCCCCCGGCGTCGGCGAGCACTTGGAATTTCCTCGCATCGAAAAATTGGCCGTTCAAATAAAAATTAACCGTGTAGGTGCCCGGCAGAAACGCGCCGCCGCGCGAGTTGCCGACGCGTCCGCTGAACGTCACCGTCTTCATACTGGGCGAGACCGGCTGAAAATCGTTGACCGCGCCCAGCGTGTGGCCGTCCGGCCCGATATACGCCGCATCGACGCGGTACTGGCCGGGCTCGAGCTTGTAGAGCCGGTTGTCGAACATGACCTCCCAGCCGACGAACAGTACCTTCGACACGTCGAAAGAGCTGGTCGCGCCCGACAGCGCGGTACCGGACTTGGTGGTGTTGAGAAAGTCGATACTGCGAAGCTGCAACGGCTTGGCGCGGCGCTCATCGATCATCGCGAGCTTGTGCGCTTCTTCGTCGCGCTTGCGCTGCTCCTCCTTTGCCGCCGCCGCAGCCGCCGCCTCGCTCGCGGCCTCCGCGTTCCTTGCGCTCACGTCCCGGTTGACGATGAAGCCTTCCTGCGCGAGCATCTTGTCGTCCGAGTAGAGCGCCACCGTGTAGGTGCCGGGCGGCTTGTTGGTCATCGTCGGCATCAACGCCACGCCGCTGAAGTCGGCGGTTGTCTGCGCAGGCCCGACAAAGATATTCGTGTCGCTGGACGCAATCTGAAGTCCGTTGGGTGCGTAAAAGCGCGCCTGAACCTTTTCGTCGCGCCCTTCCAGCCCGGCGAGCAGGTTCTTGAAGGTTGCGGTCCACTTCAGGTAGCGTGCGTTGGTCAGATCGGTGTCGTTGAACGTTGCCTGCGGCGGCGCCAGCGCGGTGCCCTCGCGCGTCGAGAGCGCCAGCGTCAGCTGCGAGAATTCGAGCGGATGCTCGCGGGCCTTGGCCAGCAACTCCTCATGCTTCCACGGCAGTGCGTCGAACAGCGGCTTGAGTCCGAGCCGCAGCTGTAGTTGCGGGCTTGAATATATGTACGTCCCGCCGAACGCCGCTCCCGCCAGCACCACCAGGAAAATCACAAGATTGATCGAACTTCTCAGCCGGCTGCGCGGCTTGCGATAAACGATCGGCGCCTCGTCGTATTCGAGTTGCTCGACCTGCGACAGCCCGCCGGTTCCGCCCGTCGAGCTCACGCTCCCGCCGTCGTGCGCAAGCCCGCGCCCGTAGAGCATCATGTCGCGAAATTCCTGGATGCGCTCGGGCCGCCCGCCTACCTCGTATGCCAGCGCCGCGTCGATGGCGCCGGCCAGGTTGCTCGACACGGCCGGGCACAGCTCGCGAACCGGCGGGAAACTGAAGGGCGGAAACTTTTCAGGATCGCGCCCGGTCAGCACGTAATGCAACGTCGCGCCCAGCGAGTAGATGTCGCTACGCGGATCGACCAGGCCCTGGTACTGCTCCGGCGGTGCGAAGCCGAGCGTGCCGATCATCGTGCCCTTGCGCGCCGCCTTGAACAGCCGCGCGATTCCAAAGTCCACCAACACCACCCGCCCGTTCGGATTTAACATCACGTTGGACGGCTTCATGTCGCGGTAGATTATCGGCGGCGCCAGCCCGTGCAGGTACGCGAGCACGTCGCACAACTGGCGCGCGATATCGATCACCAGCCCCTCGGGCAGCGGCTCGCCGCGCGCCGCGAGTTCCTCCTCGAGGTTGCGTCCCTCGACGTACTCCATCACCAGGTAATGGCGGTTGGCCAGTTCGAAGCGGTCGGTGATCGCGGGAATCGCCTGATGCTTCAGTTGCGCGAGCGTGTCGGCCTCGCGCGCGAAATATTCGTTGGCCTCGATCCGCTGCGCCTGATCGATAAAGTGATCGACCATCTCCTTGATCGCGCACGGGCGATTGGCCAGGCGCTGGTCGCGCGCCAGATAGACCATCCCCATCCCGCCGCCGCCGAGCAGCCGCTCGATCGCGTAGCGGCCCTGCAGCACGGTGCCGGACTCGAGCGGTCCGGTCAGCGGCTGCGGCGAGTCTTTGGGCGAGGTTGCCATCGTTAATCGCGGGCGCTCGCGTCGCGCCTAGCTTGCATAGACTACGATCACGGAAATGTTGTCGGTACCGCCGCCGGCGTTTGCCGCGACGATCAATTCTCGCGCCGCGTCGAAGGGATCGGGATTGCGCCCCAGAATGTCGTGGATCTGACGGTCATCGACGTGCGCCGTCAACCCGTCGCTGCAGAGCATCAGCTTGTCTCCGCGTTTGAGCTTGAGCGAGACCGCCTCCGCCCCCGCCGGCCCGCTCTGGCGCGCACCGAGCGAGCGCGTGATCACGTTCTTGTGCTCGTGCGTGTGCGCTTCCTCGGCAGTTATCTGCCCGATTTCGACCAGCCGCTGCACCAGTGAGTGGTCCTTGGTGACCTGGCGAAGCGTCGCGCCTTCCATCAGATATCCGCGGCTGTCTCCGACCCAGGCCACCGCCGCATCCGGTGGCGCGACCAGCGCGCATACGCCGGTGGAACCCATCCCGCGAGACTCCGGATGGCTCGCCACATATTCGATAATCCTGGAATTTGCTTCTTCGAGCGCGGCGGTCAGCAGTTCCGCGCCGTTTGTAACATCTCCGCGTGCGCCGGCGAGCCGTGTTTCAATGTAACTCCGGATCGTTTGTACGGCAATTGCAGAAGCGACTTCGCCCGCCTCGGCGCCGCCCATCCCGTCGGCAACGACGTACAAATGGCTCTGCGCCGGATCGACCATCGACTCGCGCGTGTACTCGACCGCCAGCACCGAGTCCTCGTTATGCTCGCGCACGCGGCCAACGTCGGTCATCGCGGCCGCGCGCAGCCGAAAAGCGCCGCCCAGCGCGATCAGCTCGGCTTTGAACTCGTCGATGGTCGGCCAGCGGTCGGCGGGACTGAAAGCGATTGCGCGGCGGATCGCATTCTCCAGCCGCGGGGTAACGACATGCGGCGGATAGAACTGAACCGGACCCGCCTCTTCGCGCCAGCTCTCGCTCGGAATCCTTGCGCCCGTAAGCCACGTGTAGAGGATCGCGCCGGCGGAAAAAATATCCGCGCGCTTGTCCACCTTTTTGCCGCGATAAATCTCCGGCGCCGTGTAGCCATCGTTGAAAATCGGCTCGCCCTGGAGCTCATTGTCGTTGCTGACGTAGTCCAGGCCCGTGAGCTTGAGCCGGCCGTCGGGGGCAACCGCGACCGATTCCGGGCAGATGTCATTCAGCCGCAGCGCTCGGCGATGCACATACGAAATTGCCTGGCAGACCTGGACGGCCGCCGCGATCGCTTCCGTCTCGCTCATTTTCCCGCCACCGCGGCAAAGCGCCTTGAGTTCCTCGTCGGCGTAAACCAGGTACACGCGCCCGTTTTCAGCGAATCCTTCGCTCGCGCGCTGAAAGGCGGGATGGTTGATCGTCTGTGACAGCGCGAGCACGCGCCCGAAGACTTCACCGAGATCTTCGCCGCCCGGCGCCGCCGCTTCCTCGCGCGCTCCGTCGTCGGTCTCGGGATTGGGTTGAGCTTCGGTTGCGATTGCCGCGATCGCTGCTTCGCTCGCTTCATCCGTGGATGAATCCGCGGCGGCCTCGGCCATCACGGTGGAAGCGGGAGCTGGATCGGCGTTGAAATCGACCGCCGGCTGGACGTCTTCCCCCGATGCGTTCGCGCCCGCCGGCTCTCCCGCCTGCGAACTCGAGGCGTGCATCTGCGGCGGCGACGCGGTCCCGTTGGTCTGCGCAACCGCCGGCCTGAGTTCCGCGGTCTTGGCGCTCGGGCCGTTGGGATCCTCGGGACGCGGCGCGGGCGCCGCGGGCGCCGCCGGATGCGGCGCTTCATCGGCAATTTCTGCCGCCGGTTGCGGGCCGAGGCGCTCGCGCAATGCGATCGATTCGGTTTTGCCGTCTCGGATGCGGTTTGCGCGATAACGATTTTCGATCGACGTCTGACCGGTTAACCCGACTATCTCGATCCCGCCCTTCAAAGACGTTCCCGCCGTCAGCGGCGTCGGCCGCGTCGGCGACTGCGATGCGGATGCGGCCGCCTTGGACAGCCCCTGTCCGCATCGGTCGCAGAACTTGGCGTCGTCCGATGCCTCTTGGCCGCATTCGGGACAGGTGATCATGGGCAGCTAGCCTCTCCGAAACTGCAATATAGCACTACCAAGCACCACCTGGTCGCGATCTTTTAACTTGTAGAGCTGGTCGCGCCCCAACTTGCCGCGCCCCGCGATGTAGGTGCCGTTAAGGCTGCCAAGATCGCGGATGAAGTAGTCCGCCCCGCGCAGGACTATCTCGGCATGGCGCCGCGAGACGCGATCCCCTCCGTGCGCGAGCTTGTTCAAATCGATGTCGAGCCTGTCGGCGGCGTCCTGCGATCGCCCGATCAAAGTGCGCATTCCGAAAATGCCGAACTCGATTTCATCGCCGCGCGCGACCAGCCTGGCCGGCGCAGCGGATAGGTCGGCGCCGTTGGGGTTATGCTCTGCGAACAATCCGCCGGAACCTGGGCCGGTCGAAATTGGCGGCGAATAATTGCGCGACGAAGACGCGCGCGGCCTCGTCGGCGATTTCGTGTCAGGCGGCCCCGATTCGCTCGTCGCTTCTCTGCGCGGCGCGTACGACGACGCAACCGCAGACGGATTCAGCTCCTTGGTCTTGGCCGTCGATGACCGGCTCGGCGCCATCGCAGACAGCCGCGCCTTGAGCCGCCGCTCGATCAGGCTGCGCGCCTTGCCGGTGAGTTCGATCGCTCTTTTGATCTGGGGCGCGACGATCTTTGCCGCCGTGCCGCCGCCGCTCTTGGTTTTTTCCGCGACCGGCTCGTTCAGCACGATCGTCGGCATCGTGGACGCTGGCGCAGCCGGCCCGGATACCGCCGACTTCCACGGGGTCGAGCGCGCCCGCGCGGGCGATGCTGGCGCACTGTTCAGCACGACCGTTGACAGCTGGGAACTCGGACTCGGCGCGCCCGCGCCGGTGGCGACCGCCAGTCCCCCGCTCCCGTCCAATCGCCCCGACCTGTTCTCGGGTGGCGGCTCGGGCAGCGCCCGCCGCATCTCCTTTGCCGACGCGGGCCGCTTGGCGATGTCCTGCTCGAGCGCCCGCATCACGGCATCCGCCGTCTTGACCGAAACTTCGGGCGACAGCTCGCGCAGCGGCGGAAAGCTGAACGGCGGCTCGAGCTGCGGATCGCGGCCGCTCAGCAGATGATGCATCGTGGCGGCCAGCGAGTAGAGATCCGAGCGCGGCTCGACCTTGCCCATGTACTGCTCGGGCGGCGCGTAGCCTACCGAGCCGATTTGGGTGCCGCGTCCGCCGGGCGGCAGGAAGCGCGCGATTCCGAAATCGATCAGCATCGCGCGGCCATCCTTGTCGATCATGATATTGCCCGGCTTCAAATCGCGATAAATTATCGGCGGCTTCTGCCCGTGCAGAAAATCGAGCACGTCGAGCATCTGGCGCGCCCACCTCAGCACCTTGTCCTCGGCGACTTTGCCCTTGGGACCCAGCTGGTCGAGCAGGTGCTGCAAATCGCCGCCCGCGACGAATTCCATCACCAGGTAATGGCGCGAGTTCTCGGCGAAGTGATCGATCAGCGTTGGGATTCCCGGATGCGACAGCCGCGCCAGCACGTTGGCCTCGCGGGTGAAGTCCTCGATCGCTTTCTTCTCCCGGATTCCGTCGCCGACCACCATCTCCTTGACCGCGACCGGCCGGTTCGCCAGGCGCGTGTCGTTGGACAGGTACACGCGTCCCATCCCGCCGACGCCGAGCACCTTCTTGACCCGATAACGACCGTCGAGAAGATGGCCCTCGGTGAGTGCCTCGCCCGCATTCATGGCGATTGTCTATGACCCTCTTCAACTTCCGCGCAGGCGGCGTACGTCCCGGCGCGACTGGAGGGGATGGCGGTCAAGATATCGTTTCTACCACCAGCTTGAGGAACGTTTTCCCGATGATCACCTCGTCGCCCGACTTGAGCTCGGCCGGAGCGCCCGGCGACAGGCGCGGCTGACGATTCACGTAGGTGCCGTTGAGGCTGCCGATGTCCTCGATCGTGATCTTGCCGCCGTCGATTCGAATCAGCGCATGCTTGCGCGAGATCTTGGCTTCGGGATCGTCGGCGTCGAGATCCACTTCCGGAAATGATCCGGTCTCGGGATCCCATCTGCCGACCAGGTTGTTGCCATCTTCGAGCGGAAATTCCTGGCCCTTGCGTCCGCCGCGAACCACCGACAGCTTCGCCTTGAACGGCGCGCCGGCGGCGGCCGCGGTTGGAGCTGACGGCGCACTCTCGGGCGCCGCTTCCGGCTTGATCTCACCGGTGGGCGCTTCCGACTTGGGCGCTTCGGCGCTCGCAGCCTCCGCCCCGGCCGCAGGCGCCGCGTTCGCGTCGCTACTTTCAGCCGGGGCTGCTGCGGGAGCTGCTTCAGGAGCCGCGGCGGCAGGCGCTGCG
>NZ_DATCTO010000056.1 GCF_036567905.1 Candidatus Binatus sp. | reverse complement strand
TGCCCCAACACCTTCGCGCAGTTGAGCGCGCACGCGCGTCGCGCGCTCAAGCGGATGCGCCGCAGACCCTCCCTGGTCATGGCCTTCTGGCAGCAGGCCGACCTCTTCCCCTTGTAAGTATATTATGCGAAGCTCAATAGTCCGACGATTGCGACCCGTAGCCGCTGAAGTGACTCTTGGCCTGCCCGCCCGAAAGCCCGTATCTGGCGGTCGTATTGCTCGGAGATGGATGGCACTTCGTAGGCCGGATCGAAAAGTACCTCGCGGGTCGCTCCGATCGAAACGACACGAATCCCTTCGTCAGTACCGAGGCGGCGCGCCTGCATGCCGCCGACACTAATAACGAGCGCCGCATGCGCGCAGTCCGGATGACGGCGCGCGAGAAAGTCCGCGAGGAGCCTCTCCCCTTTCCCGTCGATGGATGAGAATCTAGGTGCTCGGTTGCCCAGATGGCTGTGCACAAAGACCAAGACACTCGTTTCACGACGAGCGCGTTTGGTGACGCGCGCAACGAATTCGGGGCTCAATTCAGCTTCTGCGGGCCCCCTTCGCCTGTAGTCGTCTGGCGCTGCAAACTCGACTTCGCGAACCAGCAGCCTTATTGTGCCATCCTTGCGCGAGGTCTGAGCAGCGAACAATATTGAACAGGCTTCAGTTTCCCCGCCAGTGAGCTCGCTTCGAATCGCGGCAATGTCGTCGGCTGCAAGGACAAGTTCAATCATCGAGCTGGGCTAAGCCTCTGCATGATGACATTGCAGTAGGTCAGCAGCGAACTTTGATTGGGGTTCCAGTGCTGAAGGTGCCAAGAAAACCAAGTGACGTCCCGAGGGGGTTGCACCTCTGGGATCGGGTTTGCATCGTTGGTATTTTGGGGCGTCTTACCATTCTCCAGCCGCAATCCCTTGGGCTCGACCCAGAAACAATCGGGCTGTGCCGCGGGATACCCTGGCGGAGCCACGAAAAGGATAGTTACAACCCTCACACTCCAGCCAGGAGGCATGGTGACATTCGGGATCGTTATCAGGTGAGCCCCGCTTGGCAGTTGTGCAGCCGATGCCTCCGGTCTCTCCTGCTGAAGGGCTGCAAGCTGCTGCTCGATGATCGGAGTCACTGATTTCCGAACGTGGCAGGTGGCACCGCGTAAAAGTGCCTCGTATCCTCCCCTTCCTTCAGCACCACCGTTTCGCCATCGGATATTGGTTTGTCGGGGGTGTCTCCCTCTTCTTCGAGGAAGAGTTGGTACGTCGGGGTAACGCCGGCTATCGCCTTGATTTCGGCACCCGTGAGAGATGACTTTTCCGTCTCATATCTCTTTGCGTCGACGAAGAAATGGTGCTTCTTGGGATGCTCGCTCATCGGGGGAACCTCACATTTTCGTTCTGCGTAAAATCATCGGTCAGATTTTATCAGGGGGCCCGAACTTAAGACAGTGGCGCAGAATGCGGTGGGGGAGATCACCGCTTATCGAGTTGAAGAAGCAGCTCAATTCGCCCCCGTATCTTCCGGCTGGGGCGCCCGCGCCCGGTCTCCCACTTCGCCAACGTGCTTTCATCGATTTCCAAATGGTGTGCCAATCGCCGCCGCGAGTAGCCGAGCCTCCGGCGGGCGGCCACAAGCTGTTCGGAAAGCGATCCCGGAGCCGGAGACGGGTCGTACCCCAGAAATCGAATGATCCCAGGAATCGAGCGGATCGACGGAACGGCTTTCCCCGTTTCCCAATTGTAAACGGCGGCCTCGCTTACCCCCAGTTCCTTGGCCGCATCTTTCTGAAACAGACGGCGATCGAGGCGGGCCTTCCGGAGGTGGTCGCCGATCGTGTTGAGCGTCGAAGGATACCGATAATCCTTAGGTTTTTGGCCGCAAAGTCGGACTTGGCAGAATGGCAACGCGGGGATGCCCGTGCGGCTTTTACACCGATCCGCAGCACGAATGCTCATGCTCGCCAATCGTGATTCAGCGCTATCGCTCGCGCATCTCGGGCCCGCTGCTCGACCGCATCGACATCCACATCGAAGTGCCCGCGGTGAAGTACAAGGACCTGACCGATCGCGTCGCGCGGGAGCCGTCGATCGCCATTCGCGAGCGCGTTAATCGCGCGCGCGAGGCGCAGCTCGTTCGTTTCAAGGGGATGCCGTTTTTCTGCAACGCGCAGATGCGCGCGAGCGATCTCCGTCTCCATTGCCAAATCGAGTCCGGCGGCGAGCGCCTGCTCGAGCTTGCCATCAACCGCCTCGGCCTGAGCGCGCGAGCCTACACCCGAATCCTCAAAGTCTCGCGCACCATCGCCGATCTCGACGGCGCCGCCTCGATCGCCGCCCACCATGTCAGCGAGGCGATTCAGTACCGTTCGCTCGACCGAACTGCCCCCTAGGGGTAGGGTGCCTCGTAGGCCATGTAACGCGCTATCTTCCAGCTGCCGTCCGGTTGGCGCCGGAATATATCCAAGCCAAGTTCCCGTTTTGTCTCCTCGGGTCCGTTTTTCGGGCGCACCTTCAGAGTCCAAACGAGCCTTACAACGGCGAGATCGCCCGAGACGATTATTTCCTTGATCTCCAGGTCATAGTGATATGTCTTCGCCGTGTCCGCCAACGCCATCTGCAAATTGGCGCACAGAGAAGTATAGGTGTCTTCGGGCTCCCCCCGATAATTTGAAATCAAATCCGGCGCAAACAGCGAGCAAACCTCTGATGCGTCACCGGAATTGAAGTCTCGCGTCCACTTCTCCAGCTCGGCGCGAATCTCATCGCCCGCAGCGGTCGTGGAATCCGCTCTCGCTGCCGGCGCGTACGCTGCGGACATCAGCAGCGCGAGAACGCCTGCGGTGAATGCCCCAACCCGAGCGCGCTTCATTCTCATAACTTCGCTTCTCCTTCTCACGAACGCCAGACCGCTTGCAATCGCAGTGTCTAACCGGGCCCCCATGGTTTCGCGCCGCTGACCATCCTACACGCAAATTCGCGCATCTTTATGCAAATTCGCGCCCTGCCATCATCCCATCTTGACTACGTGTCACCGTCGCGTTAGCTGGTTTACCAGTCATCTCCGAAATCGCGGAGAGCTCGGCCTGTCAGCGGCTTTCCGCCAGGGGAGTCAGCGATGAACAGCAGTATGGTTAGTATGGCTGCATTCGTTGTCTTGGGAGCGGCATTCACGGTCGGAGCCCTGCTGATAGCCAGTTACCTGTCCACTTTCGCCGGTTAATCCGAACCGGCGCCCGCCGCACCCGGCCTGACGGGCGCGAGGGGTGACCCCTCGACCCATTGATAGGAAAGATGCGAAATCAGTGGGGTCTGGTTCCGGACTTTCCTTTTCAGCGGCTCGTCGAAGCCGCACGCAGCGGTCTTGTGCCCTGACGATTTCGCGCAGGTCCTCTTATCTATTCTGATTCGAGTACTCAGCGTAAACTCCGCCCGCATCTTGTCTTAATACTAAGGTGCAGGGGTTACCCTTGGCGCGGGCGTTCGCGACCAGAGCGTGAAATGGTCCGTCGTCAGGACCACGCGGAAGCCGTTGCTCGACAGAAAGTCTTCAGGAACCAGCACCAGCGGGAACATCTGAATCGGCGAATCGCTGATGACGGCCGAGACTTTTCCCCCCGCAATCGCGTCGCGCATCTGTTCAATCCAGAAGTGCTGCGTATCCGAGATGATCTGGAAAAAATCGGCCGCGCCAAGGTGGCGGCGCGCGGCGAAGAAGCCGTCGCGATCGTACTCGGCTTTCGCTTCGCGATACACGCCGTAGGTTTCAGGATAGCGGATCAATTCGCGGCGTCCGGCCTCGAAGCATACGAACGACGGCGCGATCACGTCGTCGCCGGGGTGGCTTACGGCGCGCAACGCGCCGGCAAGCTGCGAGATTTCCGCGCGGGGCACGAAGCCGAAGCCATAGACCGCGCCATGCAGCCAGTTCTCGTTCACGATCGGCGTGATCCAGATCAGAAAAATCGCGATCAGCGCCGCACCGCCCGCAACGAGCTTCCATCGATGCGGCGCCTGCGCTCCCGCGATCAGATCCGCAATCGCCCGTACCAGCAGTGTCGCGCCGATTCCCGCGACGATCGCGACGAATGGGATCGCCTCGAGATAGTTGTGGCCCCATGCGGTCGGACTCAGCACACCATAAAAGGCGTACTCGGCGGCGACGATCCCGATCACCAGCACGACGGCGCGATTGACCATCCGATTGGCAATGAGCCGGATGCATCCGAGCACGAACAGCGGCGCGAGCACGTCGAGGATCATCCGCGGGTAAGTCACGATGCTGCCGGCGGTGTCGCGCCCCTTCAGAAAATGAAACACGAACGTCTGAAAGATGAACTCGCCGCCGTAGAGGCGGTAGAGCAGGGCGCTGAACCCGGCGAGCGCGAGCGCAAAGACGGCGCCCGAGACGATCGCGCCCGCGATTCGCCGGTACGCGACGGCGATGAAGGCCAGCATCACGGCAAACGGAATCACCGCCGTCAACTTGATCGCGCATGCGACGAAGAAAATCGCCGCAAGAATCGCCGCCTGGCTGACCGCCGCCGTCGTATCGGCGAGCGTGACGATCGCCCCCAGGATAATCAGCGGCGCGATGAAGCTCTCGCGCTCGTAAACGTGGTAGCGAAAGACGAGCGAGCTGTATGCGTATAGAATCGACGCGGCGATGGCGGCGCGGCGGCCGGCGACCTTGCGTGCGAGCGAGTAAGTCAGGATGCTGGCGGCGAAAATCGCCGCCTCGCTCAGGATTTCGACCGACAGATGGCTTGTGCCGAACAACTTGAGATAGCATCCCGCAATCCATTCGAGCAGCGGCATATGCGGGTGAACGAAATCCAGATACGGGCGCATCCCGACGCTCACGAGCCACGCGCTCTCGAGGTAGAAATCGTCCTCGACCCACACTTCCGGGTAGAGCATCCGCACGACGCGCGGGATGAGCAGCACGACCACCAGCCATGCGCCGATGCGCACGGCGTCGGCGTTGCCGGCGGCCGCGGAGATGCGCCGCGATGAGCCGCGCGAAGTCATCGAAACCGCCCCGCATGACCCCGTCGGGCGTACCCCTTATACCGGGCATTCTCGAATGGGGAATCGTCGCTGCGATCATGCAGCTCGCGATGGTGATGGTTAAATCTACCGGCTGGCGACGCGGACTCGAATTGATGCCTTGGCCGGATGGACTCGAGTACGCCGCGTCGGCGGTGAACCTGGCAAATGGTCGCGGTGCGGTGCTGCATTTCGGTGGATATACTTACCCGTCGCGCTATACCGGCGGCTACCCGGCGATCCTCGGATTCTTCCACGGCATCTTTGGCGAACACCTTCCACTGTTTTTCGCCTCGTTCATTCTCGGGCTGCTCTCGGTCTTCGGCATTTTCATGCTGGCGCGCGCCTATTTCGGGCGCGCGGCCGGCGCGATTGCGGCACTGACGCTCGCGCTCTCCCCCGTCTTCATCACCTATTCATACCTCGTGATGAGCGACGTGCCCACGTTGTGCGTGACGATCTGCGCCGCGGTGATGCTGGTGTTGGCGACATCGGACTACGCGATCCAATCGCCGAGCTGGATGCGGATGTCGGCATGGCTGATGTTCGGTCTCTTCGCGGGGTTCTCGACGATCATTCGCCCGACCAACGCCGTCATCCTTGTTGGTCTCGCATTGTGCGTCTTGATGGTGCCGCTTGAACATCGAGATCTTCCAGGCATCGTCAAAGCGGCGATCGGAGTAGCGATTGGATTCGCGATTCCGGTCGCGTGGCAGTTGCATCAGAACGCGATCAATCTCGGCAGCGCGTTCGCCAGCGGCTACGTGTGGTGGGTGCCCGAGGTCTATGGCGCCGGCGGCAAGACCTTCAGCATCGCGTATCTGTTCGGTCCCACGATGCCGCGAAATCCGCACGGCAACGTCGTCGTGTACGCCACAACGATCCTCGGGCTGGACGGGATGCTCGGCGATCCCGGCGACTCGCGATACTTCCTCTACCCATTCGCGGCGGCGGTGTTCGCGATTGTCGGGTTCATCGCGACCCTTCGCGCGACCGGAAGATCCGCGGCGCGGCGCCTGATTTGGTTCGGGCTCGGCTACCTTGCCGCATTGACCGGGCTCTACTGTTTCTACGTGTTCACCGACGTGGCCTTCATCCTGCCGGCCGCGTTCGTACTGTTCATCGCGGCGGGCTCGGGCGCGTCGGTGGCGAATCGATGGATGCGCGACGTGTTCCGAAACCGGCGTCGAAGCGCCGGTCAGTTCGCGGGCGCGGCGGGCGTGATCGTGCTCGACTTGGCTCTGATCGTGTCGATGGCTTCGGAAGCGGCCGTGCGATTGAGCGCGCGGCCCGCGGACTCCGCAATGGTTGCGAGCCTCGAGGAGCAGGATTCGACGCTGCCTGACGACGCGACCGTAGTCAGCAATATCTCGCTGCAGTTTCTGGAACTGTATTTGCCCGGTGAAGATCGGCGCTTCGTCGGCCTGAACTCGCTCGACCCGGGCGAACGATTCACCGACTACCATCTGCATCGCCTGTACGAGAAACGCGCTTCGGGATGGAACGGCGCGGTGCCGCCGGTCGTGTTCGACGGTTCTCAAATGTCCGCCGAGGCGGACTCGCTCGCATCGGCGATGGGCGCGAAGACCCCGGTCTTTCTTTTGCTTGCCGCGCCCGAGTCGGATGATTACGCCGGCGTGCTCAAGACTGAGCTCGATCAGTTGCAGGAAAAATTCACCGTCGAGCCAATCTCGCAGAACAAGGTGGTCGCGCTGTATCGGCTGACGGCGCGGAACTAACGCCTCATGCAGTGATGCTGGTGGGCGGAGGATCGATCGCGGGCGGCCCGCCGTAGCGCCGCCTGCAAATCGCGTAGGCGGGCCAAACGCATACGCCGAGCACGATCGCCAGGATGAAATCGACCTTGCCTACGCCGGCCGAGACGGCCAACCCGAAAGTCGCGGCCCAGGTCAGAATCGGAAGCGATCCGACGAGCGCGAGACCGACGCGGCCGCCGCCAATCGTGAACATCCCGGTGCGATCCGGCATCCGTTTCCGCAGCCGGATCAGGGCGAGCAGCTCCAGCACAAGCGCCGCCATGTAAAAGAATACGTCGAGCACGACCAGCCCGACGAATCCGACCGGCACGAGCAGCGTGAAGACGATGCAGCAGAGCAGAATCGACTTGCCCGGCGTCGCGGTCGCGGACCAGAGCTCGGCCAGCGGCGGCGACAGGTAGCGCTCGCGAGCGAGCACGAACGGCATCCGCGACACCCACAGCATCGCGGCCTCGAACACCGCGAACGACATCACCGCGCCGCCCAGCGCCAGCGCGCCGCCAAGCGCGGGTCCGCCGATGGCGTAGCCCACGTGCGAGAACGAGCCGGTGCCCCAGTCCGCGGCGGTGACGGCGCCCGAGACGGACACCGCCAGCGGAAGCACGTAGCCGGCGACCATTATCGGCAGCGCGATCAGGATGGCGCGCAAATAGTTACGCTGCGGATTTTCGATCTCCGCGGACACGACGCTCAGGTTTTCCCATCCGCTGAAGTTCCATATGACCACCGTCAGTCCCGCCGCCATCGCACCCCACGGATCCGCGCCGAACAGCGGCGGCGTCGGCATCGTGAAATGAACCAGGCGCGGGAGGCCAACGATCACCAGCGCCGCGAACGGCGACACGAGCATCGCGGCAAGCACGATCGACGCCATCCCAACCGGCCTGACGCCGAGAAAATTAAGTCCACCCGCCAGCCATACCAGCGCGACGCCGATCGCAATTTGGGCCGTCGGGCCGAGCGGAAGGATGAACGAAAGATAGCCCGCGAAAAGCACCGGATAAATCGCCATGTCCACGGCGGTGTACAGAATTGTCAAATATGCCTCGGCGAAGCCGGCCAGCGGTCCGAGCGCTTCCTTGACCCAAAAGTAGAAGCCGCCTTCCACCGGCATCAAGGCCGTCAACTCCGCCGCCATCAGTGCCGTCGGCAGGCTCAGCGTCAGCGGCACGATGAGACACAGCATCAGCGTCAGGCGCGGCCCCGCCATCCGGACCGCATCCTCGAGGCCGTACGCGCCGCCGCTTACGACCAGGTACATCACGCATACCAGCGGGATGAGCCCGAGCTTGCGGGGCGAACGATGCGCCGGCGGGGCGGCGCTCGAAGGCGCTCGGGAACGCATGTTTTCCGTCGGGACGTGCGGCAATTGCGGGGCGGCTCCGGCCCCCCTCCCTATCCGAGGCGACGCGTGGTGGCAAGCAGGCCGGAAATCAAATGAGGGTTGCGCAGTCGCATCCAGTGGCGGAATCCTTATAATGTAAAGGATGCGCAAAGGTCGGCGACCGGCTATGAAGGCGCGGGACACTGCGCGTTGACGATCCATACAGCGTGGTGCGAGCCCCAATTGAGAAGCTCTCCCGGAAATTCGTTTCGATCATGATATTTTTTAGTACACGCGCGATCATCGCACTCGGCGCCGCGTCGATTGCGTTTGTTGGCTGCGCCAAAATCACCAGCACGAAGTTCGAGCCGGTTCGCACCGTCAGCGTGGGCGGGGATAATCCCTTCGGCGGCGCGCCGGCGGTGGAGGTCCCTGCCGATGCGCGCGCGATGAGCGCGTTCCTGAAGGCCGAGTTCGCGATGAATGAAGGCGACCGCGAAGAGGCGCTCAAGGATTACGCCGAGGCGGTCCAGTACGATCCCACCAACGCCGCGCTCAAGGTTCGCCTGGCCACGCTCTACGTCCGCGACGGGCGCCTGAAGGAGGCGCTCGAGCAGGTGAACCAGGCGCTCGCGATCAATCCGGATTCCGCCGACGGCCGTCTGCTCGGCGCAGGCATCAGCTCGGCGCTCGGCGACGACGCGACTGCGGAAAAGGACTACCGCGAGGTATTGCGTCTCAATCCCAAAAATCAGGAAGCCTATCTGTATCTCGGCACCCTCTACGCCAAGCGGGGCGATTTCGGCGAAGCCGAGAAGACCTTCGAGCAGCTGATCAAGCTCGATCCCAATTCATTCCTTGGCTACTACTACGCCGGCAAGGTGATGGTGGCGTCGAAGAACTACCCGGCCGCCGAAAAATATTATCAAAAGGCGCTCGATCTCAATCCGCAGTCGGAGCTGGTGCTGCTTGATTTTGCGCTGTTGCGCGAGCGCCAGCAGCGGCCCCAGGACGCGCTGGCGTATTACAACAAGATCACGCAAATCAACCCGAACAACGAGCTGGTTCGAAAGCGCAAGGCGGAAATCCTGGTCGGTCAGAAAAAATACGACCAGGCATTGGAGGAGCTCAAACGCGCCGAGCAGGTCGAAACCAATCCCGCCGACACCCGCACCAAGATCGGCCTGCTCTACCTCGAGCAGGGCAATTTTGACGACGCCGCGACCGAGTTCAACCTCGTGCTTGGCTCCGAGCCGAACAACTACCGCGTCCACTATTACCTCGGCACGGTGTACACGGAACTTTCCGAGAACGACAAGGCGATCCGCGAGTTCGACAAAATTCCCGCCGACAACGGGCATTACGTCGAGTCGCGGCTGCAGCTCGCCTACCTGTACGACAAGCAGAACAAGTACGACGACGCGCTCGGCGCGCTGAAGGACGCGCTCGCCAGTAAGCCCAACGACCCCGAAATCATCGGCTTCATGGTCGGCGTCTATCAGGAAAAGAAGGATTATCCGGCAGCGATCGAGCTCGCGCGCAAGATGGTCGCGGCCGATCCCAAAAGTGACAAGTTCCGCTTCACGCTCGGCGCAGCGCTCGATCAGAACAAACAGCGCGCAGAAGCCATGGCCGAGATGAGAAAGGCGATCGAGCTCAATCCCGCCAATGCGCAGGCGCTGAACTACCTCGGCTACAGTTACGCCGAACAGGGCGCCAACCTGGTCGAGGCCGAAAAGCTAATCAAGCGCGCGCTCGATATCGAGCCCGAAGACGGCTTCTACGTCGATAGCCTGGGATGGGTTTACTATCAGAAAGGCGACTACAAGCGCGCCGTCGAGCAGTTGGAGCGCGCGGTCAACCTGACCGGCAACGACCCCACTATCACCGAGCATCTTGGCGACGCGTATCGCAAGCTGGGCAAAGTCAAGGAAGCGGGCCAGGAGTACTCGGACGCGCTGAAGAAGGCGCAGGAATCCGACCAGGTCGCACGGCTCAAGGATAAAATTCAGGTCCTGCAGAATGCCGCCAGCGCGGGCCACTGAACGCGCTGCGCGCCGAAAAACTGTTTCGCTCGCGGCGCTCGCCTCGATGCTGCTGCTGGCGACGCTCGCAACTTCCGCCTGCTTCATCGTTCGTCCTCCCCCCGTTGCACAGCCCGAGACCCCGATAGCGGGCTTCGACGCCGGTAAATATCAAGTCCAGAAATTGATCGCGGCGCTGGCCGAGCGTGAAAAAAGGCTCGACTCCATGCAGACCCCGGCCGTCATGGAATACACTGCCGGCGATCAGCACCTGAAGGCCAAAGAGGAAATCGTCGTCAAGCGGCCCGCCAATTTGCGCGTCGAGGCGATGGCGCCGTTCGGCGTGGCATTGCTGCTCGCGGCACAGGGCTCGGAACTCGCAATCTTCGAGCCGGGGCGCAATCGCTTCATGCGCGGCCAGGCCACCGCCGACACGCTCTACAGGTACGTGCGAATCCCGATGGCGCCCGCCGACGCCGTGGGTCTGCTGATGGGACTTGCGCCGCCCGAGTTCGCGCTCAATGGAATCGCAGACTCGGTGTCGAGCGACGGCGCGATGATCGTCGCGTCGTATGGCAACAACAACACCGCGTCAGGGACTCGCGAGCTTGGATTTTTGGGCGGCAATCTCGCGATGGTGCGGGTAACGGCGGGCAACGCCGGCGGCCGCGTCAACTACGAGGTGCGTTACAGCGACTATCATGATATCGGCGGAGTGATGTTTCCGTACGTCGTCGATGCGACTTTTCCGGCGGCCGGCAGCCACGTGACGTTTCGTTATCTCCGGCCGATCGTCAATGGAGCCATCCCCGATTCGACGTTCGTGTTGACACCGGCTCCAGGAGCCACTTTGATGAATTTGAGCCTTGACGATGCCCGCGCGTTTGCAAATGAAAGCTGAAAGCCGGCTCAAGCGAATCCTGCCCGCCATCACCTGCGCGATTGCCATATCGTCGCTCGCGATTTTTCCCGGATGCCGGGTGAACCGGCCCGGGAGCGATCACGAGAAAAATCAAATCCTCTACAGCGCCGTGGCCAGCGATCCGCGCACCTTCAATCCGATTCTGATCACCGACTCGACCTCGGGCACGCTGACCAGCGATCTGTTCGAAAGCCTCATCCGCCTCAACCCCGTCACTACCCTGCCTGAGGCGGGCCTGGCCGAAAAATGGGAGATCGCGCCCGACAGCAAGACGATTACGTTTCATCTCCGCCACGACGTGAAATGGTTTGACGGCCAGCCCGTCACCGCGCACGACGTTCTGTTCACGCTCGACGTCATCTACGATCCCAAGGTGCCCAACAGCATCCGTCCCGCGATCACCATCGACCACCAACGCATCGCCGCCGACGCGCCCGACGACTACACCGTCGTCATGCATCTGGCGAAACCGTTCGCTCCGCTGCTCTATTCAATCGGCATTCCTGTGATGCCGGCGCACATCCTCGAGCCCGTGTGGAAGGCGGGAAATTTCAACCATACCTGGGGCATCGACACGCCCCCGGACAAGCTCGTCGGCGACGGCCCGTATCGCATGACCCACTACGCGCAGAGCCAGCTCGTTCGCTACGATCGCAACAACGACTATTGGATGAAGGACGAGCACGGCGGCCAGTTGCCACGCCTGCACGGGCAGACGGTGACGATCGTGCAGGACCAGAACGCCGCCTACCTGCGCTATCTGTCGGGGCAAATCGACGTTTACGGCCCGCGCACCGAGGAGGTTTCGCCGCTTCAGGACAAGGTGAAGAACCACCAACTCGACATCACGGTTCAGCAGATCGGAATCGACACGGGCTCGCTGTTTTTCACCTTCAACCGCAATCCGCGCCATTACCTCAAAAGCGGCGTCACCAATCCGAAGCTCGGCTGGTTCACGGACCTGAAGTTCCTGCAGGCGATGGCGCACATGATCGACAAGAAATCGATGATCGATCTTGTCTTTCACAACCTCGCGGTGCCGGCGGTGGCGGACATCTCGCCCGAGAACAAAATCTTTCACAACCCCAATCTCAAGGATTACGACTACGATCCGAAACTTGCCGCCGGCATGCTCGAGGCGGCCGGCTATCATCTCGCAAAACCCGGCGTGCGCACCGATCCGAAAGGCAATCGCCTCGAATTCGATCTCACCACCAACACCGGCGCGCCCGAGCGCAACGAGATGTGCACCATCTTCAAGCAGGACCTCGAGAGCCTCGGTATAAAGGTGAACTATCGGCCGTTCGAGTTCACCACGCTGGTGGACAAGCTCGATTCGTCTTTCGACTGGGACTGCGTGCTGATTGGATTCACCGGCGGTATCGAGCCGAACGATGGCGCGAACTTCTATCGCTCGTCGGGCAACCTTCATTTGTGGAATCCGAATCAGCCCAAACCCGCCACGGCGTGGGAGGCGGAGATCGATACGCTCCTCGACCAGGGCGCGTCCGAGATGGATATTACCAAGCGCGCGCCGTACTACTGGAAGATTCAGCAAATTCTCCACGACCAGTTGCCGATACTCGAAACGGTCCGCCAACAGCGCTATTCGTCATGGGAAAACTCGCTGGAAAACTATCAGCCCAAGGTCTGGGGCCTGTACAAGCCGGAGTGGGTGGAATTCAAGCCCGACTGAACCTCCGCCGCCGCAACCCACGTCGAAATATCATGCTGCTGACACGATGACCCGCTTTCTGATTCGCCGACTGCTCAACATGATCCCGCTCATCCTCGGGATCACTTTCATTTCGTTCCTCGCGATGTCGCTGGTGCCGGGCGACTTCGTCTCCAATCTCAAACTCAACCCGACCATCACGCCCGAGGTCATTCACCAGCTCGAGGCGCAGTTCGGCCTCGATCAGCCGCTGATGGTCCGCTACTTCAAGTGGCTGTGGGGCGTGCTGCATCTGAACTTCGGCTTCTCGCTGCAATACCGCGTGAGCGTCACCGGCCTCATCGCGTCGCGCGCCTTCAACACGATCGTTCTGGCGGCGAGCAGCATGATTTTATCGTGGGTAATCGCGATTCCGATCGGAATCATCGTCGCCGTGAACCAAAATTCGATCTGGGATCGCTTCCTCTCGTTCCTGGCCTTCTTCGGGATGTCGGTGCCGAGCTTTTTTCTCGCCTTCCTGATGATGTACCTGGCGCTGAAAACCGGATGGTTTCCGATTGGCGGCACCTTCTCGCCCGACTACTCGGCGCTCACTACGGTGAACCGCATTGCCGATCGCATCAACCATCTCATCCTGCCGGTCTTCGTGCTCGGCATCTCCGGAACCGCGGGCCTGATGCGCCTGATGCGCTCGCAGATTCTCGAAATCAAAAATTCGGAATTCGTGCGCACCGCGCGCGCCAAGGGATTGTCCGAGCGCGTCGTCATCTACAAGCACGTGCTGCGCAACGCGCTGAACCCGTTCGTCACGATGGCGGGTTACTCGCTGGGCGATCTGCTCGGTGGCGCCGCGCTGGTCGAGGCCGTGATGAACCTGCAGGGTCTTGGACTGCTGATGCTCGACGCGGTGCGCTCGCTCGACATCTACCTGGTGATGGGCTCGGTGCTGATGGGCACGATTCTGTTGCTGGTCGGCAACCTGCTTGCCGACATCGCGCTGGTGGCGGTCGATCCGCGCGTCGATTTTTCGTCGGTGGCGGCCGAGTGAGATGAACGCGGACGCCATGATGCAGCGCAATCTCCAGGGCGCTGCGCTATCCGCGCGACCAAGGTCGGGCGTGGCCCGCGAATGGCGCCTCGCGTCGCGGACGGTTCGCTTTTCCGCGAGCTGCCTCGCGCTTTTCTACCTGCTCGCCGCCGCGTCGCCGTTCTTCGCGAGTTACGATCCGGCCTATCAGAATCGCGAGATGCCCGACTGCCCTCCGATGTCGCTGCACATGAATGCGCCGTCGGACTGGTCGCGCGGGCTGTTCTACACCCATCCGATGCACATGCAGGATCCGATCGCGCGCACGTTCGCTGCGGACACTTCCCGCCGGCTCGCCATCCATCTGTTCACCCGCGGCCATCTATTCACCACCGACAGCGAGCGCGAGCCGTACTTCATGCTCGGCAGCGACGGCCTGGGGCGCGACCTCTACTCGCGGATCGTGTACGGCTCGCGCGTGAGCATGTGCGTCGGGTTGATCGGCGTGCTGATCAGTTTTTCACTGGGCATCACGATCGGGGCGCTGTCCGGCTATATCGGCGGGACGGTCGATTTCCTGATCATGCGATGGTCCGAAATCGAGATGTCGCTGCCGTCATTCTATTTCCTGCTGGCGCTGGCGGCGGTGATTCCGTCGGGGATGAGCACGGTCGCGACCTTCTTCATGATCGTGGCGATTATGAGCTTCATCAGTTGGGCCGGCTTTGCGCGAATTATTCGCGGGATGGCGTCTTCGGTGCGCTCGCGGCCGTACGTCGAGGCGGCCCGCGCGCTGGGCGCGTCGCGATGGCGCATCATCACCCGTCACATCATTCCGTCGGTGATCGGCTACGCGATCGTCGCGGCCACGCTCTCGATTCCGGGCTTCATCCTGGGCGAAAGCGCGCTCTCGCTGCTCGGTCTGGGAATTCAGGAGCCGGCCGCGAGCTGGGGCAACCTTCTCGCGCAGGCCCAAGACGTGCAGAACCTCGCGCGCTACCCATGGATCCTGATTCCGGGCATCTTCATTTTCCTTGCGGTGATGTCCTTCAATTTTCTCGGCGACCATCTGCGCGACCGGCTCGATCCCGCCACCGCCGGATGATTTCGCTGTCGCGCCGCATCCGTCCGGCTGGCCGCGCCTCTCATCTTTGTGTCATCCCGAGCGAAGCCGAGGGACCCCGGATCAGCTTGCCTCGCCCCGTCGGGAGAGCCCCCGCCTCCAGCGAGCTTGCGTTATTGCCTGTTGGAAGATTGGAGTACGTGGCGTATCATGCCATGTAGAGGGGTTGAGGGGTGGCGCGGGCTAAACTCATCAGGCGGCGGAAGTGGACGGACGAGCGAGGGAATCTCTACGAGATTGTCCTGTGGAAAGTCGAGAAAAATGCTCGACACTCCGAAGGTGTTCGGTATCGGCTTGCGTTCATTCGTTCAGGTGAAGAAACGCCCGCGATTCTGTATGACAATCATCACCCCAAGGGCCACCATCGTCACATTGGCAAGCACGAGGAGTCGTACAAGTTTTCGACGGCGCGCCGGCTCATCGGCGATTTTCTCGCACAAGCAAGGCAATTCGCAGGAGATGAAAAATGAAGACAGTGACGTTTTCGATCGGGCCGCTGGCTCAACTCGCAGACGATTTCTCCAGGACCTTCGACGCCGTCCGGACCGGGCGGCGCATTGCGCCCAAACCGCGCGACGAAGTCGGCTTCACGAGCATTGAGGCGGTCCGTAACTTTCTGACGCGTGAGAGGCTCGCTCTTATGCGTACGATCCGAACGCGCCATCCCGGATCGCTCTATGAACTGGCGAAAATGGTCAAGCGCGATTTCAAGAACGTCCAGGAAGACGTTCGAATTCTGGAGCGCCACGGTCTTGTGCGGATCGCAAAAGAGCCGCGGGGCAAGCGAAGAGTCAAAGTGCCGCACGTCCTGTTTGAGGAAATTGCGCTCCGCATCGCAATCTAACTATTCGACGGCACAATTATTGGGTTACGCGATGAGGCAACTGCGGCGAACCCAACTCAGGATCGCACGACCGAGGCTCGGCTTGAGTTCTTTAAGCGATTGCGCTCGTTCAGCCGAGTCAGCAAATGGTAAACCGGGGTGCAGGCCAGAGCATATCCCCGCATCGGGAGCTTCACCCTCGAACCTTGTAGGAGTTCTCACACCCCGGCTAGGTATCCGTCAGGTCCCCCAGAATCGCCCAAATTAGATCACCACCCCGCGCCGCATCCGTCTGGATGGCTGCGGCGGGGCGATGATACCCTGAACGTCACGTGAAACCGCTGCTCGAAGTCAGATCGCTGCGCACTTCGTTCTTCACCGCGTCGGGCGAAGTGCGCGCGGTTGACGGCGTGAGTTTTTCCGTCGCGCCGGGGAAGTTGTTGGGAATCGTCGGCGAGTCGGGATCGGGCAAGACCGCCAGCGTGCTCTCGATCATGCGGCTGCTGCCGGAGTCGGCGCGAATCGTCGGCGGCGAAATAATCTTCGAGGATCAGGATCTGCTCAAGCTCAGCGAGCCCGAGATGCGCCACGTTCGCGGCGCGCGGATCGCGATGATCTTTCAGGAGCCGATGACCTCGCTCAATCCGGTCTTCACCATCGGCAGCCAGATTGGCGAGGCCGTCCGCCTTCATCAGCACACCGCTCGCGCCGAGACTCGCAATCGCACCATCGAGGCGCTCCGAATGGTCGGGATTGCCGACCCCGACCGGCGCATCGACGACTATCCGCATCAGTTGTCCGGCGGGATGCGCCAGCGGGTGATGATCGCGATGGCGCTGTCGTGCAATCCCCGCCTGCTGATCGCCGACGAGCCGACCACCGCGCTCGACGTGACGATACAGGCGCAGATTCTCGATCTGATCCGCGAGTTGCAGGTGCGGCTCGGGCTGGCCGTGATCCTGGTTACGCACGATCTCGGAATCGTCTCCGAGTATGCCGACGACGTGACGATTCTTTACGCGGCGCGCGTGATGGAGCAGGCGCCGAGCGCGGAGCTGTTTCGAAACCCGCTCAACCCGTACACGCGCGGTTTGCTCGAATCGATTCCCGGCATCGACGGCGGCCGGCACCGCCGCTTGCAGGCGATTCCCGGTTCGATTCCGAGCGCGCTGAATCCACCGGCGGGCTGCAGGTTTCATCCGCGATGCCCGCGCGTAATCCCTCAATGCTCCGCGGCTGAGCCGCCGCTCGAGAACAAGGGCCCAAACCATTATGTCGCCTGCATCCGCGCCTAATCCCGGATCGCCCATTGGCGATACGGCCGCAACCGCGTCCGCCGGCGCGGCGCTGGTTCGCGTCGAGCATCTCAGCAAGGAGTTCCCGGCCGGTTCGACGGGGATTATTGGCGGGAAAAAACTTTCGATAAAAGCGGTGACCGGCGTCCATCTGGAGATTGCGCCCGGCGAAACGCTGGGATTGGTCGGCGAGTCGGGCTCGGGCAAATCGACGCTTGGACGGCTGATTCTGAAACTGCTCGAGCCGACCGAAGGCGCCGTCTATTTCGACGGCCGCGATCTCTCGACGCTCGGCCGCGCGGAGCTTCGTGCTCTGCGCCGCCAGATGCAGCTCGTCTTTCAGGATCCGTACGCGTCGTTGAATCCGCGCATGCGCGTGAGATCGATCGTCGGCGAAGGAATCGAGATTCACAAACTCGCGCGCGGGGCGGAAAAGGAGCGGCGAATCGCCGAGCTGCTTGCGATGGTCGGGATGAGCGCTGACGCGATGGATCGTTTGCCCCACGAGTTCTCGGGCGGGCAGCGCCAGCGAATCGGGATCGCGCGGGCGCTCGCGGTGAATCCGCGCTTCCTGGTGCTCGACGAGCCGGTCTCGGCGCTCGACGTCTCGATCCAGGCGCAAATAATCAACCTGCTGCAGGACCTGCAGGAGAAGCTGAAACTCACCTACCTGTTCATCGCGCACGATCTGCGCGTGGTCGAGCACATCAGCAATCGCGTCGCGATCATGTACCTCGGCAAGATTGTCGAAATCGCATCGCGCGACGAGATCTACCTGAACCCGCGGCATCCCTACACCCGCGCGCTGCTCTCGGCGATCCCGACCATCGACACCGCCCACAAGCCGGAGCGAATTAAGCTGCCCGGCGAAATGCCCAGTCCGATGAACCCGCCCGCCGGCTGCGCCTTCCATCCAAGATGCCCATATGCGAAAGATGTTTGCAGCAGCGTCGAACCGAAATTGGAAACCGGGCGCGGCGGGCACGCGGTGGCATGTCACGTATTCCCGGCCCCGTAGTGAATGGATTCAACACAGATACCGCAGGATGCAGGCGTGGCGTGGGCCGAGGAGCGCACGCGCGTAGCGGTAGGCCGCAACGTCAACGTCTCGGGCAAACTGATTTTTCATGAACCGGTCAGAATCGAGGGCCGCTTCCGTGGCGAGGTTCGCTCGGTCGAGTTGGTGGTGGTCGGCGAGGATGGAATGATCGAGGGCAAGGTCTTCGCGCCGCGACTGCTCATAATGGGTGAGTTGCGCGGAGACGTCGTCGGATGCGACCGCATGGTGCTGGGTCCGCGCGCCAGGTTCTTCGGCAATATCCAGACGCGCAACTTGACGGTAGCCGAAGGCGCCTACCTGGATGGCAACGTACGCATGACGGGGGTTTCTGTCGAAAAGACCGCCGTCTCCATCGACATATGATCGAGGACCCGCCCGGCGCTCAGGTCGCGACGTCGAGTCGCGCCGCTTTGCCCGACAGATTGCGCAGGTAGTACAGGCGTGCACGCCGCACGCGGCTTCGCGTCAGCACCTGCAGCTTGTCGATCCGCGGCGAATGCATCGGGAATATTCGCTCGACCCCGACCCCGTATGAAACTTTGCGGACGGTAAAGGTCGCGCGGTTGGCGCCCCGGTTGATTTTGATCACGATGCCTTCGAAGGATTGAATGCGCTCTTTTTCGCCTTCGACGACTTTGACGTGAACGCGAACCGTGTCGCCCACGCGGAATTCGGGCAGGTCCTTGCGCAGGCCCCGCTCTTCGAGCTTCTGGATAACAGTATTCATGGGAATGACAGACCTCGAGTCGAGCCCCTAAACCTACCGAAATGCGCCCGCCCACTCAATGGGTGGGGGCGCCGCGTCACTTGCCGCGCAGCCGGTCCAGGAT
Organism: Candidatus Binatus sp.; assembly: GCF_036567905.1. NCBI lineage: Bacteria > Candidatus Binatota > Binatia (SeqCode) > Binatales (SeqCode) > Binataceae (SeqCode) > Binatus (SeqCode) > Binatus sp. (SeqCode). The sequence continues at coordinate 5,898 of NZ_DATCTO010000056.1, read as the reverse complement.
GATTCCCGCGGCCGAGCGCACTGACAGATGGTTGTAGTCGCCGGGGCCAACGATCGGCGCAAGCACGACGTCGGCGCGTTCTGCCACCTCGGGCGACATTCCAAATCCGGTCCCGAGCAGGATTATCATCGGCGGCGCATCCGGGGCCTCAATCCGAGTTCGCAAATCGGCGTAGCTGGCGCCGCCCTCGGTGCGCGCGGAGGTGTGCACGACGAGCGGGCGTGCGCCGGAGATTCGGGTTGCCGCGGCGATCGCGTCGTCGAGTTGCGCGACGATTTGCACGCGCTCGAGCGCCTCGCGCCGGCGCGAATCGTGGCTCCGGCCGAAGTCGAAACGCCAATGATCGATCACGCTCGCCGCGAATTTCCGCTGCTCGGGAATCGGATGGACGATGAACACGCCACGCACGTCGTAGGTTCGCGCCGCGCGCGCGATATCGTGAATGTCGAGGCTGGTTATTGCTGACGTGACGATCTTTGCGTTGCGGTCAACGACCGGATGATGAATCAGCGCTACGAAAAGATCGGACACGCTCAGAACTTGCGGCGTTCGAGCAGGTCGGGGCGCCGCCGCGCGGTCCGCCGTTTGGCTTCGATCTGGCGCCACGCGCGAATCTTGCCGTGGTCGCCGCTAAGCAGGATTTCCGGCACCTTCATCCCGCGGAACTCCTCGGGCCGCGTGTATTGCGGGTACTCCAGCATCCCGGCGGCGAACGATTCCTCGTCGAGCGACTCGGGATTTCCCAGCACGCCCGGTATCAACCTGCCCACCGCCTCGATCACCGCCATCGCCGCAATTTCGCCGCCGCTCAGCACGTAGTCGCCAATGGAAATTTCCTGGTCCACCAGCGAGCGTACGCGCTCGTCGATTCCTTCGTAGCGTCCCGCGACGATCATCAGGCCGGGTGCGCGCCTGGCGAGGTCCCGCGCCATCGAATTGTCGAACACTTCGCCCTGCGGCGTCATCAGGATGCGCCACAATCCCGGACGCTGCGCATTGACCGCGTCGATCGCGGCCGCGATCGGCTCCGGCCGCATCACCATCCCGCTGCCTCCCCCGTACGGCGCATCATCGACTTGCCGGTAATTACCCAGACCATGCTCGCGCAGCGGATGCGCCTTGATCGCGATCAATCCCTGCTCGACGGCGCGTCCTATCATGCCGGCGCGAAACGGCGATTCGAACATCTCGGGGAACAGTGTGATTACGTGAAATTCCATCGCGGCGAACCAAACTGCGGATGCGTCGTGAATCCAAATCTATCCGGGTACGCCGCTTTGGGCCAGACGGCGCCGGTCGATTTCAGTCGAGCAGGCCGGGGATCGGCTCGATCGTGACGCGCCGGGCGGCGAAATCCATCGCCTTGACGACGTCCTCGATAACCGGAACCAGGACTTCGCGCTCGCTGCCTCGCACCACCCAGATGTCGTGCGCGCCGGTCGAGAAGATTTCTTCGATCGTGCCGATGCGGCTGCCGTCGGTCAGAAACACTTCGCATCCGATCGCCTCGTAATAGTAGAACTCGCCCGGCTTGGCCGCCGGCACATCCTCCGTCGCGAGCATCACGACCGCGCCTTTGAGCGACTCGGCCGCGTTTACGTCGGCGACACCCTCGAGCGTGATTCGCCGCGTCGTCGCGTTCAGCCGCGTCATTCCAGTCAGCCGAAACTCGCGTGCTTGTCCCGCGCTTTCCAGGAACACGCGCGCGACCTGTTCCAATGTGTCGGAGTCGGGATTATCGGGCCGCAATCGCAGCGCGCCCTTGAGGCCGTGGGCGCCGGTTATGCGGCCGACGCGGAGCATCGATGCTGCAACTTGATTCGTGTCACCATGCAGGCGCTGGCCGGCTCACGAAAGCTATCGACCGATTGGTCCGATCATTTGTCCTCGACGATCTCGAGAACGACCTTGCGGTTGGTGCGCGAGGCGACCGCATTGAGAATCGTGCGGATCGACTTCGCGGTCCGCCCCTGCTTGCCGATCACACGCCCCAAATCTTCCTTCGCCACCCGCAGTTCAATTATCGAGGCGGTATCGCCCTGCGTCTCCTTCACGTCCACCGCGTCAGGATTGTTTACCAGCTGTTGTGCGAGGAACTGAACGAGCTCCTTCATGGGATGGCTCCGTTGCAGCGGGTCGCATCAGGCGGAGACCGTTGCTGTTTCGGCCCGTTTAATTAGCTTTCTTACCGTGTCGCTCGGCTTAGCGCCAGCCTTTAGCCAGCGGTCCGCCACGTCCTTTTTGATCGTGACGCGAGGTGGATCGAAGGCCGGATCGTAAGTGCCGACCTGAGCGACGAAGCGTCCGTCGCGCGGCGAGCGCGAGTCTGCGACCACGATGCGGTAGAAGGGTTTCTTGCGCCCGCCGTGGCGGCGCAACCGGATTACAAGTGCCATGCGATTCTCCTGTTTCCTATTCTAGCTGCCGAGCCCCAGTCCGCGCATCATCATTTTTCCCGCGCCCATGCGGGTGATTTTTTTCATCATTTTGCGCGTCTGCTCGAACTGTTTGAGAAAACGATTCACGTCCTGCACCGACGTGCCGCTGCCGGTGGCGATTCGCGCGCGCCGGCGCCCGTTGATAATCAGATGGTTGCCGCGCTCCTGCAGCGTCATCGAGTCGATGATCGCCTGGATGCGCCCCAGCTCGCGTTTGGCCTCTTCGGAATCCGCCGCGCCCGCCACTTTTTTGAGCCCGGGGATCATTCCCATCAGATCGCCAAGCGATCCCATCTTCTTGATCGCCCTGATCTGCTCGGCGAAGTCGGTGATGGTGAATTCGTTCTTCTTGAACTTGCGCTCGAGCTCCTTGGCCTTGGTCTGATCGTAGTTCTGCTGCGCCTTTTCGATCAGCGTCAGCACGTCGCCCATCCCCAGGATGCGCGACGTCAGCCGGTCCGGATAGAAAATCTCGAACGCGTCGAGTTTCTCGCCCGTGGCCGCAAACAGAATCGGCGCCCCGGTTATAGTCCGCACCGAAAGCGCCGCGCCTCCCCGAGCGTCCGAGTCGAGCTTGGTCAGAATCACGCCCGAAATTCCCAGCCGCTCGTGGAATCCCGCCGCCACGTTCGCCGCTTCCTGCCCGGTCATCGCGTCGGCGACGAATATGATGTGATGCGGGTTCAGCGCGGCCTTCAGGCGCGCCAGCTCGTCCATCAGCTCTTCGTCGATCTGCAAGCGGCCGGCGGTGTCTATCAGCACCGCGTCATGCCCGCCAGTCTCGGCGCGGGCCAGTGCGCGCGACGCGATCTCGATCGGATTCTGATCTTCGCGGCTCTCGACGACTGGAATTTGCGCCTGCGCGCCGAGCACGCGCAATTGCTCCATTGCGGCCGGCCGATAAACGTCGGTGGACGCCAGAATCGGATGGCGCTTGCGCTCGGACTTGAGCCACAGCCCGAGCTTCGCAATCGAAGTCGTCTTGCCCGAGCCCTGCAGGCCCACCAGCATGATCTTGACGGGCGGCTTGACCTTCAGATCGAGCTCGCGCGCCGAACCGCCCATCGCGTTTTGCAGCTCGGTCGCGACGAACTTGATTAGATGCTGCTCGGGCGTGAGCGAGCGGAGCACTTCCTCGCCGAGCGCCTTGCTCTTGACGTGCTCGATGAAATCGCGAACGACCTTGATATTGACGTCGGCTTCGAGCAGCGCGAGCCGGACTTCGCGCAGCGCCTCTTCGATATTGCGCTCGGTGATGCGGCCCGTGCCCTTGAGTTTTCTGAAGACCCCTTCGAGGCGGTCGCTGAGCGTATCAAACATGGGTAAAAACCTGGTTGCAGCAGGTCGAGGTAAGCGGCTCCGGCCCAGTCGATTCGTTTCTGTAGTCTAGCAAACCATCAAGGCTAGGGCACGCTCCGGCCGCTGTCAATGCGGCCGGTCCGCTACTTCCTGCGGCTGCGCTTGGGCGGCGGGTTGTAGACGTGCAGGAACGAAAATGCGGCGATCGTCAACGCATGCATGACCTTGCCCGACGCGATCAGCCCGCGTATTTCGCGCATCGGCGCCAGCACGACCTCGGTCTCTTCGTCGCCGATCGCTACCACCCTTTCGACCTGGCGCACATTGTCTGCAAGAAACGAGAAACAAATGTTGCCCTGGATTGCGGGATTCGGATGCACCTTGCCAAGTTCCACGATCGTGTCCGAATCGAATCCCGTCTCCTCGATCATCTCGCGCCGCGCCGCATGCAGCGGCGACCGATCCTCGGGATCAACCATTCCGCCGGGCACCTCGAGCGTGAACTCGGAGATCCCGTGACGCCATTGGCGAATCATCACGACCTCGCCACTCGTCGTGATCGGAATGATATTCACCCAGTTGGGCGCGTCGAGAATGAAGAAGTCGCGTTCGCCGCGCCGCGGATGCGTCGAGCGCCGCCGATGGAGGTCGAAAATCGGCGTCCGGTAGGCGATGTCGCTCTTGAGCGTCCTCCACTTGCGCGGCTTCATCGCAAATTTCCGCCGCCGCCGCGCGGCGGACGAGATCCTTCGCTGCGCAGACTGCGCTCAGGATGACGGAAGCGAGAACCTGTGGGTAACAGTCTGCATCGCAGCCAAGCCACTTCTGTCATTGCACTGAAGCCACTTCCGTCATTCTGAGCGTAGCGAAGAATCTCGCGTGCGCCAGCACGCGCTAAGATCGTCCATTGACAGATTTGTGGAATGAATCAGTTCGAGTTTTCTTGTCCTCGTCCAACCCTTGATCTGTTTCTCGCGGGAGATTGCGTCCGCCGGTCTGTCGAACTCTTCGAAATATAGGAGCCGCCGAACGCGATATTTCTTAGTAAAGCCCGGAATCAGACCTGCGCGATGCTCATTCACGCGCCGTTCCAAATTGTTCGTGACCCCGATATAGAGGACTCCCAACTTGCTGCTCATAATGTACACGTAAAAAGTCCTGCTCTCTCTTTCCCAGCGCGCCATAATATTCTTGCGCCGCCGCGCCTTAGAACAAGCGCGCGTATTCGATCGCCGGGCATCGATCCATCACCACCGTCATCCCGGCTTGATCCGCGCGGCGGGCTGCGTCGAGGTTGACTACGCCGAGCTGACACCACAGCACGCGCGCGCCTTTGGCGATCGCGGCTTCGACGACTTCCGGCACGAACTCCGATCGCCGAAACACGTCCACCATCTCAATCGCCTCCGGAATCGACGCCAGATCGGGATAGCACTTCTCTCCGAGAGCGCTCTGGAGCGCGTCGGCGTCGATCTGAGGATTGACCGGAATTACCTTGAAACCGCGGCGTTTGAGCAATTTTGCGATTTGAAGCGAGTCGCACGCCGGATTGTCGGAGCATCCCACGACCGCGACCGTCGCTGGCCGCGCCAATATCGCACGGATCTCGGCGTCCGGCGGATTAATGAATTCCATCGTCATATGATCGCGCGCGGCGCGGTCGGGCGCTAGCGATGAAAAAGGCGTTCGATGATCGTCGGGACCAGCCGATGAATCTCCTCGCGGCATTCGGCGAATACCAGGTCGCCCTTTTCGTACGGGTCGTCGATATCGCCTGCCTCACCCGCGAACGAACGCAGCGTGAACACCGGCCGCCCCGCCGCGCCGGGAAATCGCTCGACCAGCTCGCGCGCCTGTTGCTCGGTCATCGCGATGATCAGATCGGTCTGCTCGAGCATCTCGGGATGCCGTTTCAGGTCGGTTGAAGTCGCCTGGTCGCCGATATCGATACCGACCTCGCGCAGCGCCATCCGCGTATCGAGCGAAACCAACGCCCCGTCGCGGGCGTATGGCGCGATTCCCGCCGAGGTGATCGTGATCCGATGGTCGAAGCCGAGCGCGTCGAGTTCGCGCCGCAGGATATGCTCGGCCATCACGCTGCGCGCGGTGTTGGCGGCGCAAATGAACAGGATGTAACGAAAGCGCGGCTCGCGACGAGCCG
>NZ_DATCTO010000055.1 GCF_036567905.1 Candidatus Binatus sp. | reverse complement strand
GACCCGTGGGTCGCGCCCGCCTTGGTCAAACATTTATGCGCGCCGCGATGATCTCACCTCGACACGAACTTCCTGCACTTTGACAACTGGCGCAGCGAGTACATTGCATCCGCAGTGAGTTCTACGCATTGACCGCGATGTTCTCGACCTGACACTCTCAGGCCGAAATCTCTCCACTGCTCTCAAGGGCAAAGTTTGCCTGCTTCGATAAAACGATCGCGATGAAACGACGCCCGCTACTAACGTTCTTTGCATTGACGTTTGGTCTCATGTGGGGCCCGGGCGCCTGCTTTGCGCTGTTTCCGGCTCAGTTGACGGCGGTCTTCGGAAAGATATCCGTCGCAAATCCGTTGTTCATCCTGGCAGTGTACGCGCCCGGTATCTCGGCCATCATCGTGAGCGGATTGCGTACATCCGCGACGACAAATTGGTCAAAAAGGAGACCCTTTCACCGCTGACCGCTATTCGCGGCGTGAAGATCCTTAACGCACCGCCGCCTCCCGCTCCCTTAAACCGGCAATGCCCGGCCGGATCAACCACTTCGAGCGCAGACAAAAGCGCGAGCATGCCCGCGACGTTACGGTGGCCAAACAAAAACTCCAGCGTTTTCAACGCGTGCGGGATTTTCAGCAGGCACAAGGTGAAGCTGCATCCGAGAGTTGTTTGCCACAGAGTGCGTCGCTCAAAATGCGGCTTCGACAATTCTGCTTTCAGAATCCGCCGGGCTTCAAGTTCTGTGGCCAATGCACCTTCCGCCTCGAACCTCGGCCCGGTTTCACTCCGCCCGGATTCCAAGTTGCTCCAACTGGAAAGTGTCTGGCATTTCGCAATGCTCCCGTATATAGGTTGACCTCGATCGGCTCTTGAGAGAGCCGCGGTGGAAAGTCCTCGTTTCTCGCTGGGTGCCTCATGCTGCATCGAAACTCTCTGCTCGCGACAGCAGTGCTCATCGGCGCGGCGATTGCCCAGTCGGCTGCGGCTGGGGAGGTACCGCTCTATTCCGGTCTCGGCGCAGTGCATCATCCAGTCACGACCAGTTCGCCGCTCGCGCAGAAGTATTTCGATCAGGGGCTGGCGTTCACCTACGGCTTTAACCACGACGAGGCCGAGCTCTCGTTCGAGCAGGCCGCGAAGCTCGACCCGAAGATGGCCATGGCGCCGTGGGGAATCGCGCTGGTGCTCGGGCCAAACTACAACCTGCCCGAAGACGCGCAGCGCGGTCGGAAAGCTTACGATGCGGTGCGCCGCGCCCGTTCCCTAGAGGCCAACGCGACGCCCGAGGAGCGCGACCTGATCGAGGTGCTGATGAATCGCTACGGCAGCGACGGAAACGGCTCACCGGCGCTCGATGAAGCATACGCGAATGCGATGCGCACGGTCGCGCATCGGTATCCCGACGATCTCGACGTCCAGACGCTGTTTGCCGAATCGTTGATGGACCTGCACCCGTGGCAACTCTGGAGTCTCGACGGCAAGCCGGGTCCCAACACGCTGGAGATTGTCGCGACGCTCGAGGAAGTGCTGAAAAGAGATCCCAACCACCTGGGGGCGAATCACTACTACATTCACGCCATCGAGGCGTCGCCGAATCCGTCGCGCGCGATGGCAAGCGCCGACCGGCTCGCCGCACTCGCGCCCGGCGCCGGCCATCTGGTCCACATGCCCTCGCACATCTACATCCGCACCGGACGTTTCCATGACTCAGCCGCGACCAACGAAAACGCTATCAAGGTTGATGACGCCTTCCTCGGAAAGACCGGGGAGGGCGGCGTTTATCGATTGATGTACCGCACCCACAACATCCAGTTCCTCTGCTACTCGCAGATGATGGAGGGGCGCAGCGTCGATGCGCTGAAGACCGCGCACCTGCTGGAGACGCGAGTGCCGCCCGACGCCGTTCGCTCGATGCCGATGGCCGAGTTCCTGGTTCCGATGCCCTACATGGTCGAGGCTCGCTTCTCGAAGTGGGACGCGATTCTGCGGGAGCCGCAGCCGCCGGAAGGCCTGCCTTATACGAGCGCCATCTGGCACTACGCGCGCGGACTGGCGTATGCCGGGCAAGGTAAGTTGGCCGCTGCGGCGAAGGAGCAGCGTGCCCTCGATGCGATCGTCGCGGCGATTCCTCCCGACCGCCCGCTCGGTAACGGCAACACCGCGAAGAAGACGACAGCTCTCTCAGCCAAAGTGCTGGCCGGCGAGATCGCGTCTGCGAAGAATGACCACAAGCTTGCCGAGCAGGACTTCGCCGAGGCGGTCGCGATGCAGGATGCGCTGGCCTATGAAGAGCCGCCGCTGTGGTACTTCCCGGTGCGCGAGCGGCTGGGAGCCGAGTTGTTCGCGCAAGGGCAGCCGCAGTCGGCGGAGGCAATCTATCGCGCCGATCTGAAGGTCAACCCTGGCAATCCGCGATCGCTTTATGGACTCTCGCAATGTCTCGAAGCCGAAGGCAAGAAGGACGAGGCCGCAAAGTACAAGGCGCAGTTCAAGGACGCCTGGCGCTACGCCGATATCGAGCTTGAACCTCTGCGTGTCGCGGCCAGTGCGTCCCACGGCGAAACAGATCAAGCGTCGGCGGACGGACGCTGACGCTGACCGGAGTACCCGGTCGAATCCATTCTGCTTCTGCTGCGATAACTCCGGCTATTCCAACAGATCCTGCGGATACGCTTCGGAATCGGCCAGAAGACCGACTGCACCCTCGAAGAGGTCGGCAAACTGTTCGCCGTCGCGCGCGAACGTATTCGCCAAATCGAGGCGAAGGTGCTGCGCAAGCTGCGCCGAACTGGACGCTCGCGCAACTTCGAGGGCTTCATGGAACGCGAGTAGCCTCGGCACCCGTGGGAACTATTCGGCCCCGAAACGCGGGCGCATTGTCAGCAAGTATCCGCCCGAAAAATCAGTCAAGGGTCACGGCGCGCAGCAGCGACAGTTCGTCCAGCACCTTCCCCGCGCCCATCACGACCGCCGTCAGCGGATCGTCTGCCAGCGTGACCGGCAGCCCCGTTTCTTCGCGGAGCAGAACGTCGAGGTTGCGCAGCAGCGCGCCACCGCCGGCCAGCACGATTCCCTTGTCCACGATGTCGGAGGCGAGCTCCGGGGGAGTGCGTTCGAGCGCGATTCGCACCGATTCGACCACCTGGCGCACCGGTTCCATCAGCGCCTCGCGAATTTCCTCGTCGGTGATCTCGATTGTCTTCGGCACTCCGGCGACCAGGTCGCGTCCCTTGATCTCCATGGTCTGGATTTCGTTGCCGGGGTAGGCCGATCCGATCGTGATCTTGATCAGTTCAGCGGTGCGCTCGCCGATCAGCAAGTTGTACTTGCGCTGGATGTGATGGATGATCGCTTCATCCATTTTGTCGCCCCCGACGCGCACCGAGCGCGTGAAGACGACGCCGGCCAGCGAGATCACCGCGACTTCGGTGGTGCCGCCGCCGATATCGACGATCATATTGCCAGTCGGCTCCGTGATCGGAAGGCCCGCGCCAATCGCCGCCGCCATCGGCTCCTCGATCAGATAGACTTCGCGCGCGCCCGCCGACTCCGCCGACTCGCGCACCGCGCGCTTTTCGACCGCGGTGATCCCGCCGGGCACGCCGATGACGATTCGCGGGCGCGGACGCACCAGGGTCTTGCCCGGGTGAATCTTCCGGATGAAGTAGCGGAGCATGTTCTCGGTGATCTCGAAGTCGGCGATCACGCCGTCCCTAAGCGGCCGAATCGCGACGATCGAGGCGGGCGTGCGCCCGAGCATCTTTTTCGCCTCGGAACCGATCGCCAACACTCGCCGCGAGCCGCGCGAGTTCCTTTGCACCGCGACCACCGAAGGCTCGTTGCAAACGATCCCTTTGCCCTTGACGTAAATCAGGGTGTTGGCGGTGCCGAGATCGATCGCGAGATCATCGGAGAACCAGCCAAAAATTGAATTGATGATCACCGAATTACGCCCCTTGCCGGCCCGGTTGAGACCTGGGCGCCGCCCGGATTGCCCAGCCCGAATAACACCCGCCAACGCACCCCAAGCTTGAGGAACATTCCGCGTTCGAGGAGGTTTGATCAAACGCTAGCTCAGACAATCGGCGATCGCTATGGTGTGCCTACTCAAAACTCCGAATGCAAGGGAAGGCTAGAGTTCTACGCGGCCTTCACCGCTCGTATCGCATGCTCTCGGTCTGGCTCTACGGATCAATCGCGCGAACTAACCTGACCTTGCGGACCACGTTACGGCCGCCAATAGCAAATCCCTAGCATTTTCCTAGTAAATGGAGTTTTGAGTAGGGACAGGTATCTATTCGGGGGCTCGTGTGTTAAACTATAGTGATTAAGGAAGCCACGCGTGGAAAATATGCCCTCATGGTGAAGCCAACGCGTGCCTCGTTCTCCGCGCCATTATTCTCCTAACTGCGGTCCCGGTATTCCCGAAACCACGCCCAAGCGCGCGCGCATCTGCGCCCATCAGGACCTTATAACCCGTTTCAGAAATGGCTGTGCCGAGTGAAAACCCAATCCCTGACGTGGTGATGATGCAGCCCGCCCAGGACTGATCCCATATTATTGAGCTTCGCATAATATACTTACAAGGGGAAGAGGTCGGCCTGCTGCCAGAAGGCCATGACCAGGGAGGGTCTGCGGCGCATCCGCTTGAGCGCGCGACGCGCGTGCGCGCTCAACTGCGCGAAGGTGTTGGGGC
>NZ_DATCTO010000054.1 GCF_036567905.1 Candidatus Binatus sp. | reverse complement strand
CCGCTGGGCGCGGGCGATGAGCCGGGCGCCGGCGCGGCGATGCGAAGCATCCCGCCTGCGGCGGCTGAAATCCTCAAAGCGCGTTACGGGACGCGCGCGCCGATGGTCGCGCGAATTGCAGCCAGGCGGCCCGAACTGGCCGAACCGCTGTCGCGCGGCTGTCCCGCTTTAGGAGCGGAGGTGGTCCACGCCGTTGGCAGCGAGATGGCGCAATCGGTCGGCGATTTTCTGATTCGGCGCACCTCGTTGTCGTGGCGTTCTCCGGTCGAGGCGGAAGCGGCGGCGGCTGCCGTCGCGCGAATCATGGCGGCTGAGCTGGGATGGGATCGCGCGCGCGAGGACGCAGAAGTCCTAAGCTTCACGCATGAGCAGCAGAGCCGGCGCGCCATCGCGTGAGCAATCATGGCGGCGCGCGAATCAATCGCAAATTTGAAAAAACGCGCGGGGATAGTCGCGCGCGCGCTTGCCCAACTGTATCCCGAGGCGCGCATCACGCTGGACTTCGCAACGCCCTGGCAATGCCTGGCGGCGACGATTCTTTCGGCGCAATCCACCGACGTGGGCGTCAATCGCGTGACGCCCGGACTTTTCCGCGAGTATCCCGACGCCCATGCGATGGCGGCGGCGGACCGCCGGCACGTAGAAGAGTTAATCCTCAAGACGGGATTCTTTCGCCAGAAAACGAGATTGCTGATCGGAGCCGCGCGGAAGATCGTCGAGGACTACGGCGGCGAGGTTCCCTCCGAGATGGAAGCGCTGGTCCAAATCCCCGGAGTCGGGCGCAAGACCGCGAATGTGATTCTCGGCCATGTTCACGGCAAGCCGGGTTTCGTCGTGGATACGCACGTGCGGCGGCTGACCTATCGGCTGGGATTCACCAGGCATACCGATCCCGCAAAGATTGAAATCGACATGCAGAAAATTCTGCCGGCCGGCGATTGGACGCTGTTTTCGATGCGCCTGATTCTGCACGGGCGCCAGGTATGTATGGCGCGCAAGCCGCATTGCGAGGCCTGCGCGGTGGCCGCGGATTGCCCGAAGATCGGAGTGCGGACTGCGCCGCGCGGCTAGTGTAGTTGCGCGTCGATCGCGCCGGCGCGGGCGATATCGCCGAGCCATTGCGCGCTGGGCTTGAGCGAGCGCGCTTGAGTCTCACGATCGACGGCGACGAGTCCGAAGGTCGGCCGATAGCCCAAGTTCCACTCGAAATTGTCCAGCAGCGACCAGTAGCAGTAGCCGCGAACGTCGATTCCGTCGCGCACGCATCGCGCAACACCGTTCAGTGCGCGCCGCACATACTCGATGCGGCGATCGTCCTTGTCCGTGCCGATGCCGTTCTCGGTGACGATCACCGGAACTCTGGCGACTGCGGCTGCCTGGCGGATGTTGGCTTCGAGCGCTTCGGGCCAGAACTCGTAGCCCATCAGCGTCGTCTCGACGCCGGCCTCCGGGGGCAGGGTGCCGTCGGCGCCGATGCGATCGCGGGTGTAGGTCTGCACGCCGACGAAGTCGTCGCCGCGCGCGGCCTCGAAGAAGATGTCCTGGCATTGCGCCTTGATGTGGTCGCGGCGCTGTTCGCCACCGGGGACGGCCTGGAGGTCGCCCAGCGCGAGGCAAATTCCCACCGGAAATTTGCCGCGCGACGATTTGAGCGCCGCGGCGGCCAGCCGATGCGCCTCGAGCATCGTGTCGCGCGCCTTCATCTGATCGCACATCAGGTACGGCGCGAAGCGACTCGGATCGGCGCCGATGCGCCGCGCCGCCTCGGCAAACCATGTCAGCTGCGCCGGGTCGAGTTTCAGCGGCAGCGCGCCGAGCAGATACTGGTAGGCGCCGAGGTTGGCCTCGTTGATTGTGCACGCAACGCCAATCAGGTCGCCGAGGTGCGCGGCCGCGCGCTCGCAATATCGGGCGAATCGCTCGGCGGTTTTTTTCTCTTCCCACCCGCCGTCGGCGGCAACCCATCGCGGCGAAGTGAAATGATGAAAGGTCACGACCGGTGTGATCTTGTGCTCGTGGCAGCAGGCGAGCACGCGGCGGTAATGGTCCAGCGCGGCGCGCGAGAACTCGCCCGGCTCGGGCTCGATGCGGGCCCATTCAAGCGAAAAGCGGTAGGCGTTGAAGCCCAGCCGCGCCAGCATCGCAATGTCGTCGGCGTAGCGATGGTACTGGTCGCAAGTGTCGCCCGACGGCTCGACGAACGGAGACCCGGGGACGTGCTCGAGCACCCAGAAATCGCTGTTGATGTTGCCGCCTTCGACCTGATGGGCGGCAGTGGCAGTACCCCACAGGAAATTGGCGGGGAAAGTGAAGCGCTCGGTTGCCATCGCTAATCTACCTTCAAGGATGAAATTTTCCCGACGCTACAGGGAAAGCCGCGGCTGCGCCAACCCACTATTTGAACATCGCGCTCGAAATGCAATAATTCCCTTTCCACTATCCCGTCCAAGGCGTCACGTGAGCGGTGAAAATCCGAATCGACGACATAACGGCGGATGCCAAAGAGATGGCGTTCGCCGAGCCGGAGCAGGAAATCAACCGTATCCTGGGGGAGGGACCGATCCGCGAATATCACCTGGAAGGACCGGTCGAAGTGTCGGTGTCCTTCTATCGCGCGGGGTTGGAGCTGTTCTTCACGGGCATGCTGAAGACCCGGACCGGGGCCGTATGCGCGCGATGCCTCGAGGATTTCGACGCGGCGGGCGATCGCCCGTTTCGCTTCGTGCTGTCACCCAAGTCGATCGGATACGACGACGACAATCTTCGTGCGGAGGATCTGGAATTCTCGCTATATGAGGGCGACGAGGTGGACTTAAGCCCGCTGATTCGCGAGCAAGTGCTGCTCGCATTGCCAACCCGTCCGCTGTGCCGGGAGGATTGCCGCGGTCTGTGTCCGCATTGCGGCGTGAATCTGAATCGCACCACCTGCGGATGCCGGGTGGAAATCGCCGATCCGCGCCTGGACGCGCTAAGGTCGCTTAAACTGCCGCGCACCTGATAAGCTCAACCTCAACATTTAGGAAGTAACCCGTCATGCAAGCACCCAAACGCCGTACTTCGCACTCGAAAAAGAACATGCGCCGCGCCCATGATGCGCTCCGCGCCGTCAACCCCGGCTCCTGCGCGTCGTGCGGCGAGCCCGTGATGCCGCATCGCATCTGCCGCCATTGCGGCTCCTACCGCGGCCGCCAGCTCGCCGAGATAAAGGAATAGGCGCGGCGGGGCACGACCGTGAAAATCGCGCTCGACGCGATGGGGGGTGATCTCGCTCCCAAGGCGACCGTTGAGGGCGCCGTGCTGGCCGCCCGCGACTTCGGCATCGAGGTCGTGCTGGTGGGCGACGGCGAGATCCTTGCCCGCGAGCTCGCCGACCACGAAGCCGCCAACCTGCCAATCCGAATCGAACACGCGCCCGAAGCCGTCCTGATGGACGATTTGCCGCTGGAATCGGTGCTGTCCAAACCGCGGTCGTCGATTCACGTCGGACTCGATCTGGTCAAGCGCGGCGACGCCAGCGCGTTTGTCAGCGCCGGGAATTCGGGCGCCGTGATGACGGCGTCGATGATGATCCTGGGCAACCTTACTCACGTCGATCGGCCCGCGATCGCCTCACTGGTGCCGACCAGCGAAGGATTCGGCTTGCTGATCGACGCGGGCGCAAATACCGACGTGAAGCCGATTAACCTTGTTCAATTCGCCGTGATGGGAAGCGTGTATTGGCGCTACACGCGTAACGTCTCGCGTCCGCGCGTCGGGATTCTCTCCAATGGCGAGGAGAGTTCGAAGGGTACTGATATCACGCGCGCCGCGGCCGCGATGCTCGAGCAGATGTCAACCTACGTGCACTACGTCGGGTACGTCGAAGGGCGCGACATCAACCGGGCGAAGGTTGACATCGTCGTCACCGACGGATTCACGGGCAACGTCGCGCTCAAGACGATGGAAGGATTCGCGTCGTTCCTGCTCGGCAGCCTGCGCGAGGCGTTTGGCGCGAACTGGCGCGCGCGGCTGGCGTATCTGCTGGTGAGGAAAAATCTCACCGCGATGCGCGAGCGGATCGATCCGTCGGAATACGGCGGTGCACCGCTGTTGGGCGTCAACGGCGTGTCGATCATCGCGCACGGCTCGTCGAACCCCAGGGCAATTCGCAACGCAATTCGAGCTGCGGCGAATGATCATCTGGTGCATCGGGTGAACGCCGAAATTCTGGAAATTCTTGCCAAGATTCAACCCGCTGGGCCGGCCAAGCCGGCAGCCGGCAAGGGAATCAGGGCATTGTTCGGCAAAATGCGCGAGCGCTTGCATCGCCGCGACAAGGAAGCCGAGGCGGTCAAGCGCGACGACTCGCATCCTGCGCCGGATCGCGATGCGGGCGCGGTGCGCGAGCCCTCCTCGGAGCACGGCGAGGATCATCATGCCGAGGCGGCCAAATTTGACCGCGCCGACTACGAATCTACACACTCCCGGTCGCTTGACAGCGACTCCCATAAGGATGAAGCGCGGGGCGAATCCGCCGACGGTGGCGCACCATCAACGCTGGTGAACGGCGCGGCGGCCGGCGCCGACAAGACGCACAAATCAGGCGAGTTGCACCCGCGGGACGAATCGGATGCGGGCGCGCCTTCAGCAGATCGTCCGAAGAGCGATTCGTGAGGCGCCGGGATTAGATGAAACTGGCGTTTCTCTTTCCGGGACAGGGATCGCAGCGGGTTGGAATGGGCAAGGAACTCGCAGACGGCTTCCCGGTCGCGCGCGAGACGTTCAAGGAAGCCGACGACGCGCTTGGGTTTGCGCTTTCCAGGCTCTGCTTCGAAGGCCCGGAGGATGAACTGCGGCTGACCGCCAACACGCAACCCGCCATCGTGACGGCGTCGATCGCGGCGCTGCGCGTCTATCGCAAGGAAGTCGGCGGCGAACCCGAAATCGCGGCGGGCCACAGTCTTGGCGAATACAGCGCGCTGGTGGCGGCCGGAGCGATTGGGTTTGCCGACGCGGTCCGAGCAGTGCGCGAGCGTGGGCGCCTGATGCAGGAAGCAGTGCCGCCGGGACAGGGCGCGATGGCAGCGCTCATCGGCCTCGAGCTGCAACAGGTGGATGAAATCTGCGCGGAGGTCAGCGGCGACGGCAAGTTCGCCGTGCCCGCGAACCTCAACGCGCCTGGCCAGGTCGTGATCGCCGGGCATGCGGCGCCGGTGCGCCGGGCGCTCGAGATTGCGAAGGAGCGGGGCGCCTCGATGTCGGTAGAATTGAAGGTCAGCGCGCCCTTTCATTGCCGGCTGATGCAGCCGGCGCGTGACGGGATGGAACCGGTGTTGCGCGCACTGCGGGTCGGGGAGTTCAAGTTTGGCGTGATCGCGAATGTCACCGCTGAAGTGAATCGCGACCCCGCCCGCGTCGCGGAGCTGCTGCTCGAACAGATAACCGCACCGGTAAGATGGGAGGAATCGATGGGCGTCGTCGCCCGCTGCGGCGTCACCGATGCGATCGAATTCGGCTGCGGCCGCGTGCTGATGGGCATGATGCGCCGTATGTATCGGACGATTCGGGTGCGCCCGCTCGAGGATCTCGCATCGTTGAAAACCGTGTCGCAGCCGGGTACTGCCGCCAAGGCCTGATGTAGTGGGCAGTTTTGAAAGAATGCCCAATGGAGTAGGGTTCCTCTGACGCATGGACCCGATCCTACTGAGTGGTCTTGTTGGTGCGATTGTGGGTGCCGCGACGGCGATAGCGGCGCAATTTCTCGGCCATCGTCTGGCGACGAAGAGAGAACTGCTCAGGTTTCAAATTCAAAGCTTCGAACGATTCAGGCGGGAATTCAGCGAAGACGAGAACCTCCGGCAAATCAGTGTCAAGAAAGAGCCTCTAACCGACGATGAGATCGATGACTATCTTGGGTTCTTTGAAGAAATTGGGCTGTATTTTCATCGTAACCTGGTAGATGTGGAACTGGTTGATGAGATCCTGGGTGACTCAATTATCGATGCGTGGGAAGATGAGCATATACGCGAGGCGATAGGTTCGGTTCGCGGCGCAGAGGACGACCCGACATATTTCTTATATTTTGAGCGCCTCGCAAAGCATTTGATCGAGATGCGAGACAAGCGAATCAAGAACGGAGCGTGAATCATGAAAGAACGAAATCGAAGAGGTGGTGGCCGTAAAACTCTGAAACGAACAAGTACGCGTCGCAAGTGAACAGCGCGGGGTAGATGAATCGGACGCTACTGCCGCCAAGGCCTGAGCGCCGCCTTGCGTCTGCCGCTTTTAGTCCTTATGCTGCCCTGATAATTTGATCGCGATCCCCTGGCCGTTACCTCTGGTCTTCGCGGCACGGGGATAATATTAGAATATTGATTGGCGGCCTGATTACGGCTCGCTGCTAGGAGGAACGAGAGCACGATGGCTCAAGACATCGAAACCAAGGTTCGCGAGAAGATAAGCGAGCAGCTGGGCGTGGCCGCCGACGAAGTAACTCCGGAGGCCTCGTTTATCGAGGATCTCGGCGCGGATTCGCTCGATATCGTCGAGCTGGTAATGGCGCTGGAAGAGGAGTTTAACATCGAAATCTCCGACGAGGACGCCGAGAAGATCCGCACTGTCAAGGACGTCGTCACCTATATCGAGGCTCACAAGAGCTGAAGCCGCGCGACTCAAAACTTGCTCGTGATAAATCGCCTGGTCCGCGGCGCCGCGCCGGCCGGGCCCGGAGCTAGGCCATGCGGTGTCCGTTCTGCCGCAATCGTGGGAACCGGGTCGTCGATTCGAGGCTGTCGAGCGACGGCATGATGATTCGGCGCCGTCGCATGTGCTCGGCATGCAAGCGGCGTTTCACCACCTACGAGCGGGTCGAAGAAGCGGCCCCGATGGTCGTCAAGAAGGACGGCCGCCGCGAGCCATTCGACCGCGCCAAGATTACGGCCGGCCTCAAGCGCGCCTGCGAAAAGCGGCCGGTCTCGATGGAAACGATCGAGCAGATCGCCAACAGCATCGAGGCCACGATGGCCGAGCAGGGCGATCGCGAGGTCGCAAGCAGTGCGATCGGATCGGCGGTGATGAACGAGCTGCACAAGATCGATCAGGTCGCCTACGTCCGCTTCGCGTCGGTATATCGCTCGTTCAAAGACATCGACGAGTTCATGCACGAGCTCGAAGACCTGATCAATCAACGCAAGCAAGCGACCGCACCGCGCGCCGCCGGTGACAAGAAAGGCGACACCGCCTCCTGATTCGCGCATGCGGGCATCTGTCGGGCGGCGCCTTCTCGATAAGGCCGCGAATCGGGACCAACGCTTCATGCGCGAGGCGCTCGCGCTCGCGCGCGACCGGCTGGGCCTGACCACTCCAAATCCGACGGTAGGATGCGTAATCGTGCGCGGCGATAAAGTCGTCGGCCGCGGCGTCACCGGCCGGGGAGGGCGTCCGCACGGCGAAACGCAGGCGCTGGCGGATGCGGGCGCGCTCGCTCGCGGCGCGACTGCGTACGTATCGTTCGAGCCGTGCGCGCATTTCGGAAAGACGCCGCCATGCGCCAACGCGCTGGCCGCTGCGGGCGTCAAGCGCGTCGTTATCGGATGCGTGGATCCCGATCCGCGCGTCAGAGGGCGCGGAATCGCAATTCTCAAGCGCGCGAAGATCGAGGTTGCGGCCGGAGTGCTCGAAGCCGAAGCGCAAGCTCTGAACGAAGGGTTCATCACCCGGCTGAC
Source organism: Candidatus Binatus sp. (assembly GCF_036567905.1). NCBI lineage: Bacteria > Candidatus Binatota > Binatia (SeqCode) > Binatales (SeqCode) > Binataceae (SeqCode) > Binatus (SeqCode) > Binatus sp. (SeqCode). Next base: position 61,238 of record NZ_DATCTO010000054.1, on the reverse strand, counting down.
CCATGGGCGGCCGCTGGGAATACTCAAGCTCGCGATGTCGATGGACGGCCGGATTGCGGCTGCCAGCGGCGATTCGCGATGGATCAGCTCGCCGGCGTCACGTGAAATGGTGCATCGATGGCGCCGCGAATGCGACGCCGTGATGGTCGGCGCGGGGACCGTGATCGCAGACAATCCACGCCTGACGTGCAGAATCGCGGGTGGCCGCGATCCGGTTCGCGTCGTTATCGATGCGCGCCTTCGCACGGCGCCGGCGGCGCGGGTATATCGGGAGCGATCGAGCGCGCCCGCCATCCTGGTCACCACCCTCAAGAATCTCGCCCGCGCCCGCCGAAGATATGAGCGGCCCGGCGTCGAAGTGATTGCCGCCACGGCGCGCGGCGCCAAGATCGAGCTGGGTCGGTTGATGCGCGAGTTCGGGCGGCGCGGATGGTGCCGCGTGTTGATCGAAGGGGGCGCAAATCTGGCCGGCTCGGCGTTAAGCGCGGGTATCGTCGATCGAGTGGCATTCTTCGTCGCGCCGAAAATCCTGGGTGCGGGTCTTCCCGCGATCGACGCGATGAAGTCGCGCCGCGTGCGCGACGCGCTCCAGCTTGGCCGTCTCTCGGCGCGCCCTGTAGGCGACGACTGGCTGCTGGAAGCCCGCGTCCGCGCGGGAAATGGGCGCGGTCGCGTTGGCCCGGCAGGGCGCACTGGTTAGGCCGTCAAGCCGGTGATAATATCGCGATCGTTGAATTGAATCAGATGGCATCGACTTCTTTAGAAGAAATTTTCTCCACGTTGCGCGACGGAAAGATGGTCGTGATGATTGCGGAGGAGCGCGAGGACGCGGAAGGCGACCTCGTGATGGCGGCTGAGAAAATCACGCCCGACGACATCAATTTCATGGCGCGCGAGGCCCGCGGCGTGATCTCCGTCGCGATTCCCGACAAGCGTTTCCGCGAGCTTGGAATTCCGCTCCAGCCTTCGACCGACAACGGCGATTCCAACGAGCAGGCCGGCGTGCTGATCGACGCGCGAGAAGGCGCCACCACCGGCATTTCGGCCAGCGATCGCGCGCGGGTGATCTCGGTGGCCGCGTTCGGCGAATCCCGCCGCGACGATTTCGTCATGCCCGGCCACATTTTACCGCTGATGGCGTTGAGCGGGGGCGTGATGGTGCGGATCGGGCGCGCCGAAGGCGCGGTGGATCTGATGCGATCGGCGCGGGTAAGCCCGGTCGCCGCGCTATGCACGATACTGCGCGAGGACGGCGAGGCCGCGCGGCTCAAGGAACTGCGCGAGTTCGCCGCGCGGCATTCCATCCCCATCTGTTACGTCAAGGAACTCGTTTCGTATCGCCTGACGAATGAAGTCCTGGTCCAGCGCGTTTCCGAACAGCCGTTTCCCGTCGCGGGCGGCGTGCTGCAGGCCGTCATCTTCCGCAACGTCGTCGATGGCCGCGAGCATCTGGCGCTGATCAAGGGCCAGGTCGGCGGCGGACGCCCCGCGCTGGTGCGGCTCCACTCGGAGTGTCTCACGGGCGACGTGTTCGCGTCGGCGCGATGCGACTGCGGTGAGCAGCTGCAGGAGGCGCTCGAGCGAATCATGGCGGCGGACTGCGGCGTGGTGATTTATCTCCACCAGGAGGGCCGCGGAATCGGGCTCGGGAACAAGATTCGCGCCTACGCGCTGCAAGACCAGGGGATGGATACCGTCGAAGCGAACTTGCATCTCGGCTTCGACGAGGACTTGCGCGATTATGGAATCGGCGCGCAAATTCTGCGCGATCTCGGCGTCGGCGAGGTCCAGTTGCTGACCAACAATCCGCACAAGATAGAAAGCCTGCGCCGTTACGGGGTGAGCGTTTCACGCGTGCCGATCGAGGTCACGCCTCATGCCGGAAACATCGGGTACCTGAAAACCAAAAAAGAAAAGCTCGGCCATCTGTTCTCCGAGCTGAAGCTGGGCACTTGAGCGAGTAAGCCGCCTGCGGCTGTTGAATTGCCATGGGACTAAGACATCAGGGGCGCGAGCTCGCGCTCAAGGCGCTGTACCGGATAGACATCTGCGGCGGCGCCAGCAGCGACGATCTGACCGCGCTGTTCGAAAGTTTTCCGGCCGAGGAGAGCGCGCGCAAGTTTGCCGTCCAGTTGATGGAGGGAGTGCGCCGCGAGCAACCGGCGCTCGACAAGCATCTGGCGGACGCGCTGGAACATTGGTCGGTCAAACGCTTGTCGCGCGTCGATCACAACATCATGCGAATCGCGCTCTACGAATTGCTCAGGATCGAGGACATTCCGGCGCGCGTTACCATCGACGAAGCGATCGAACTGGCGAAATGTTACGGCGATATCGAGTCGGGGCACTTCGTCAACGGTGTGCTCGACGAAATCGCCGGACGCTTGGGGCTTAAGCAGAAGGGTGAGGAAACTGCGCCATCCAAGGCCGAGTAGGCCGCTCGGCTTCGTGATCGTCGCAGCCCTCTGTATTTCGGGATGCGGCTATCACTTCGCGGCTTCCGGCGATGCACTGCCGCAGGGCGCCCAGACGATTTACGTCGCGCGATTCGGCAATGCCACCCGCTTGACCGGAATCAACGACGAGTTGATGCGTTACATTAAAGATGAAATCGCGATGCATCGCAGGCTCAAGGTCGTGGATAGCCCGGACGCCGCCGACCTCCAACTGTCGGGCATGGTCAGGCTCTCTACTCAGGCGCCCTCAAACTTCAACACGGCGTACGAGCCGACGACTTACGGCAATAGTCTGGTAGTCTCGGCGGTGCTCAAAGACCTGCACACGAAAAAAGCTATCTGGAGCACGGGCAGCATCGGCAACAGCCAACCTGCTCCAATCGTGGCGACCAACGTCGTGGCCACGACGCCATCTTTTTTGCAGCAGAACCTGAGCGGCGACAATATCGCGCAGATGACCGATATCCAGATTGCGCAATCGCAAATTGCGGTGGGGCGCGACCTGATGATGCAGAAATTGGCGAAAAGCCTGTACAGCGAGATGGCCGAGGGCTTCTAGCCGGGCGCCGCGCGCCGGGATGCTACCGCATGCCGCTTGAAACCGCGCTGGCGTACCTTCGAGCAGCAGCCGCGCAACCGCGAATCCCGCCGGTGGTGGTGATCTTCGGTCCGCACGCATTCCTGCGCGAATACGTTCTCGATTCAATCGTTGGCAAGCTGGTGGGCGAGGGATGCCAGCATCGCAGCTTTCAGATCGGCGCGGGCGACGATTACGGCGCCGTGCTCAACGAGCTTCGCGCCTCCGATTTGTTCGCACCCAAGCGCGCGATCGCATGCCGCATCCTGCGATCGCGCCGGGACCGGGCGGAGACCGGCGGCGCGAACGCTGAAGCCGGCGACGCGCACGGGTCGGGAAGCGGCGGCTCGGAGGCGGCGCTGGTGGCGGCCATCGAGGCCGCGCGCGGCCCGGGCAACCTGATTCTGCTCTACGAAAAAGACAACGCGCCCGCGAAGATTCGCCGCGCCGCCGAAAAGTCGGCGTTGCTCGTAAATTGCATGCGTCCGTTCGACCATCAGATCGAGCAGTACCTGAACGCATTCGCGCAGCCGCTCGGATTAAAACTGTCGCCTGCCGCAATCGATATGCTTATTTCACGTCACGGCGGAGATTTGGCCGCCGTCGCCGGTGCGCTTGGCAAGCTCACAATCTTCATCGAGCCGGGCGCGGCGGTGCAGCCGGGCGACTTGGACGAGGGCTCAAGGCGGATGCCGGAAGCATTCGAACTCGCCGAGAGCCTCGCGCGCGGCCGGGGCTCGGCGGCGCTGGCGCAATTGGGCCGCGCGACGGCGCTCGGTCGCGACGTTTTCGAAATCCTCGCGGTCGAGATCATACCGATGATGCGCCGAATGATGATCGCGGCCTCGATGATCGCGGCGCGAAGGAGCGTCGGCGACGTCGCCGCGGCGCTGGGGTTGCCGCCGCAAAGCGGCCTTGCGACCCGCGCAATCGAAGGGGCGCGGCGCTTCGGCTTGGCGCGCCTCGAACGCGCTTACTGGCGCGCGTGCGCTTTGGACGCGGGATTCAAGAACGGTAGGATCAAGGAGCGCGAACAAGCGCTCGCCGGATTGATCCTCGATCTGATGAGCACGCCCGACTAGAAACCGTCGCCCCGAGCCGACGGCTTACGCTTTTTTGCCGAACTTCCGATGCAGGCTGGCGGACAACCGTGCAACTTTGCGCCGCACCGTGTTGCGATGCATCGTGCCGCTGCTGATCGCCCTGTACAGAACCTTGGTGGCCTGCTTGAGCGCTTCGCGCGCCTTGGCTTCGTCGCTGCTCGACGCGATGGTTTCCGCCGCCGTCTTGGCCAACGTGCGGGCACGTGTCCTGACGACGCGGTTGCGCTCGGCGCGCTTGAGGCTTTGCCGATGGCGCTTCTCGGCCGATGGATGAACTGGAATATGAGGCATAACCAGTCATTTCTAACAGCGCGCGAGCGCCGGAGCAATACACCGGTTCAGTTCATTGCTTCGCTGCCGGGCCGATGGGGCGCACCGCGGCTTTTGCCTCGTTCCACAGAGCGTCGATTTCGGACGGTGTCATCGCTTTGAGATCGAGGCCGCGCGATGCGGCGATTGCCGCGACTTCGTCGAATCGCGCGACGAACTTGTCGCAGGCGGCGCGCAGCGTCTGTTCGGCATCCATCCCGATGAAGCGGGGCGCGTTGGCGACCGCGAGCATCAGGTCGCCGATCTCCTCGGCGGCGCCGGCGGTGTCGGCGCGATCGAGCGCATGCTCGATCTCATCAATTTCTTCGCGAGCCTTCGCCAGCACCTCGCGAATATTGCCCCAATCCATGCCGGCGGCGCGCGCCTTTTCGCCGAGTTTCTCCGCGCGCATCGTGGCCGGCAGCCCGCGGCCGACGTGCGCGAGACTCTTCGCGCTGTTGGGCTCCTTGCGCTCGCGTTCCTGCTGTTTGATCTGATCCCAATTTTCAAGCACTTGCTCGATCGTATCGGCGCGGGTGCCGCCGTAAATGTGCGGATGCCGCCGAATAAGTTTTTCCGCGGCGTTTTGCAGGCCGGTGGCGATATCCAACTTTGACTGTTCGGCAAGAATCACGCCGGCGAACAGGCTTTGCACCGCGAGGTCGCCGAGTTCCTCGGCGACGTCGGGAAAGTTGCCGCGGGCGATCGCGTCGGCCACTTCGTACGCTTCCTCGATCAAGTGCCGCGGTGTGTCGGCGAGTTTCTGTTCGCGATCCCACGGGCATCGAGCGCGCAGTTCGGTAACGACCGCGAGCAGTTTTGCAAACGCTTGCGCTGAACTGGTGTCATCGCTCATGGCGCTACGCCGTGACGATCGGTTCGAGCACCTTCTCGGTGAGAAAGTTTGACAGATCGTTCAGGCCCTCGGCCGTTATCTCGTGACCGCAATCGTACTCGCGATAAGTCAGCGGCACCTTCAGCGCGCGCAGCGATTCCACCGACGCCCGCCCGCGCGCGATCTCGATCATCTCGTCGGCGCGGCCATGCTGAACGAGCGTCGGGATCGCTTCGAGAGCGGCGGGATCGCTGACCTCATCCTTCAAGTCGGGCGGAAAGTACGTGGAGAGCGCCACCAGCGCCGCGAACTTCGAGGGATTTCTGAGCGCGAGCCGATACGCCATCATCCCGCCCTGGCTGAATCCCAGCACCACCAGTTTTTTCCGATCGACCGGATACTTCTGCAGCGCGGCGTTGAGAAACCCGGTCACCATTTTGTTCGCGTCGTCGATCGCGCCGCGGTCGGGCGAAGCTCCCATCCGAATCGGAAACCATGCGTAGCCGCGGGTGGGACCGATCGGCACTTCCATCGGACCCTGCGGACAAATCACCATGAAGCGGCCGTCGGCGATATACGGCGCGAGTCCCAGCAGATCGAGCGCATTGGCGCCGAACCCGTGCATCGCGATTAGCGTCGGATGAGGTCCTTCGCCGGCGGGCTCATAGACGGTATGAATCAGTCGCATCGATGCGTTCTCCTTCGCGGCAGTCTCGCATCATAGACTGGGCTCCAACGGCGTCGCCAGCCAACTTGCGCCCGCGCTGGATGCCCGTTGCCCGGCCGGGCCTGACGCCCGGGGCTGTTCATCGCGGCCCCAATAACCGCTATCTTAGCGGCGCGCGATATGGGCAACAGCAGGATGATCGAGCGTTGAAGGCTGCGGACGACAGGCCGCGGCGGTGGATTGCGCGGGCGCCATTTTTGCGGTGGGCCGCTGCCGCGTTGTCGGTATTTTCGATCGCGGCGGCATCGGCTCCCCAAGCGTCCAGCGGAAAATTGCCGGGATTCATTGCCGGCGCGATTCTGATCGCGCTGGTCGCCTACGCGCTGATCGACTACCTCCGCCCCCTTATCGGCGATCGCGACTCCGGGCTTACCGCCGCGCTGCTCGTGCTCGGCGCCTTGGCCGCCGTGAAGCTCGCGGTGATGCCGTTCTTTCCCGGCTTCGGCCCCGACGTTGGCGATTACCAGGCGTGGGCGGGCCAAATCGCGACCTTCGGTCCCGCGCATACCTATCAAGCGGGATTCTTCCTCGACTATCCGCCCGGCTATCTGTACGCGCTGTGGTTCGTGGGGATCATTGGGCATGCGGTGGGCGCGTCGGGAGATTTTTACCGAGTCATAATCGAGAGTCCCGCGATCGTCGCCGACTTCGCGCTCGCGCTTGTGATGTATGCGTTCGTGCGCCGTGGCAGCCGGCCCGCGATGGCTTTGATCGCGATGCTGATGGTCGCGCTGAATCCGCCGCTGCTGTTCGACACCGTCGTCTGGGGTCAAAGCGATTCGGTGATGACGTTCGTCATGCTGCTCAGCATCGCGGCGATTCTCGGCCGGCAATACGAGATCGCATGGGGACTCGCCGCGATCGCGGTGCTGGTCAAGCCGCAGGGATTGATGATGCTTCCGGTGCTCGGCGTCTGGACGCTGCTCGAGGCCGACTTCGCGACCTGGATCAGGTCGGGAGTCGCGCTGATTGCGGTCGCGATCATCGGCATCGCGCCGTTCCAAATCGGCCATGACTGGAACTGGATTATCAAGCTCTACACTTCCACCGCGGCCTACTACCACGAGACTTCAGTCAACGCATTCAACCTGATGGCGCTGATCGGCGGGCTTCGCCAGTCGGATTCGGGGACTTTTGCGGGAGTATCTTACTTTGTGCTCGGGATGAGCCTGCTGGTGCCGCTCTACGGATTCATCGCGTGGATCTTGTGGCGCGGCCGCACGCCCACGCGCCTGCTGTTCGCCTCGTTCATCGCGATTTTTGGATTCTTCATGGTTGCGCCCAGGATGCACGAGCGGTACCTCTACCCCGCGGTCGTGCTTGCGGTGCCGTTGGCTCTGGAAGCGCCCGAGATGCTTGCAGTCTTCGTAATTGTCTCGCTCACCGGCTTGATCAATTTGGCCTACGTCCTGCACACGCTTAACACCGTGGTGTTTCTCGACGCGCGCGATGGGCTCGCGATGACGACCTCGGCGCTCAACGTGGTCGCGCTTGCGATGGCCGTTTACTACGGAGCAACGCGGCTGCAAGGCGCAAGCGGTGCGACCGATGCCATCGCTGCGTTCTTCGGCAGATTCGCCATGCCCCGGCAGGTCGAGGATTACGTTGAAGAACCGGCCGCCGCGCCCCCGTGGATCGCGGCCGATACGATCATCATCTCGGCGCTGTTGATCGTCGCCGCAATTACGCGCTTCTGGCACCTTGGGCATCCCGCCGAGATCGTTTTCGATGAGGTCCATTTCGTCGCGCAGGGACGCCATTATTTGCACGGCGAGTCCTTCCTCGATCCTCATCCGCCGCTGGCCAAGCTCATAATCGCCGCAGGCATCCTCATTTTTGGCGATCATCCGTGGAGTTGGCGGGTCGGCAACGCGACGCTGGGCACGGCAATCGTGGGCATCACCTACCTGCTCGGGCGCCGGATGTCGGGCTCGCGGCTGGTCGGCGCCATCGCGGGCGCGATCATCGTTTGCGACGGGATGTATCTGGTTGACTCGCACTACGCCGTCATCGACATCGTCTATCTCACCTTTGCGGCACTGGCGTACCTGCTCTTTTTCAGATTCGCGCAAACGCCCGATCCGCGCGCGCGCCGGCGCATCCTGCCGTGGATTGGTCTGGCGCTGGGCCTGTGCCTGGCAAGCAAATTCTACATCCCGGCGATAACCTTCCTGCTGGTGACGGGATTTATTCTCTATGTGCTCGCCAAGGAGCGTCCCAAGGCCGCGCCGGTTGCCGCGCCGGTCGGATCCAAGGCGAGCAAAAACCCGCCGCCGACGCCGCTCGCAATCGACCTCTTCGATCCGACCGGGTTAGTCTTCGCCGCGCTGATCTGCATTGTCCTGGGCTTGGTGATGTTTCTGTTCGGCGAAAGCTTCGCGCACATTCTGCTGATTGTTTTCGCAGTGTTGGCAATCCGCGTTGCCGAGATTTTCTGGCGCAGCCGCTCGTCATCGGCGCCCGGCGCGTTGCGGATGCCCTCGCTGGCGAGCCTCCTCGAACCGATGAGCGTTGGCGCAGTCGCGCTCGTTGGATCGGTCGCCGCGATTGCATACCTGGCGGTGTTCTTCCCGCATTACTGGCTCGGCTGGTGGGGCGGCATCGCGGATCTGTTCAAGTACTACAGCGACATCGTCTGGTACGAGAATAGCGTCGCCTCCGCCACCCATCCGTACGCGTCGCCGTGGTGGAGCTGGCCGCTGATGCTGCGCCCGATCGCGTACTGGCAGAACTTCCCCAAGACCGGTGACGTGCAAACCGTCTGGGGCGGAGGAAATCCTCTCCTATGGTGGGGTGCGCTGACTGCGATCACGATCACCGCCGTGCAGGCGCTCGAGCGCCCCAACCTGACCCGCTCCTTCCTCGTCATCGGCTATCTCAGCTATCTCTTGATCTGGGCCTGGATCGGCCGCACGCTCTTCCTCTACCACTACATGGCGTCGGTTTACTTCGGATACCTCGCGCTGGCGATTTTGCTCGCCGAATGTTTCAAGGAGCGCGCCGAGCCGTGGGAGCATCTCGCGCTGCTGCTGACGATGACGCCGGTGTTTTTCCTCGGGATGCCGCCGACATGGGGATGGATCACTTTCATCGCCGTATTCGTCGCGTACGGCTTTTTCCTGCTGCAGACTCGGTGCGCGGGCCGATACGTTGCCGGCGTGTTCCTGATCGCCGCGCTGATTCTGTTCGTGTACTACTTTCCGATTTGGGTCGGCATGCCGATCAGCCGCAGCGGATACTACGCGCGGATGTGGCTGCAAGGGCCGGGGCTGCGCAGTTGGATATGATCGCTTACCTGCATTCGTATCGAGGCCGCCGCGCGATTTTGCTCTGCGCAGTTTTTCTTGGCGCCACGCTTGCCGCCGCCCTATCCGCACCGCGCCGCGCGGTTGCCGCCGATCAGAGAAACCTGCTGATCAACGGCGACTTCGCCAAGGGCTCCGAGGATCAGCCCGATTTGTGGCGCACCGAGGCCTGGATCAACAAACCCGACGCGTTCCAGGCCCATTGGCATTCGTACCCCGACAAGCCCTGCGAGCTGGAGGTCGATAACCTTCAGGCTAACGACGGGCGCTGGATGCAGTCGCTGACGGTGCAACCGGGATGGTATCAGCTCAGCGTCGATCTCCGCACCGAAAATGTCGGCGCCAAGCAAAGCGGCGCGTCGATTTCAGTCATGGAAGACGGCATCATGTCGCCCGACATCCACGGCACCACCGACTGGCAGCGCGTGACGCTGTACCTCAAGGTCGGCGGACACGGCGCGGACATCGAGGTAGCGCTGCGCGTCGGCGGCTTCGGCAGCCTCAACACCGGCAAGGCGTTCTTCAGAAATGCGTCGCTGGTCCGGATTGACGCGCCTCCCCCCAGCGCGACTCCCACTTACGACTTGCTGGCGATTCGGCAACAGGGGGCTCCGGCGCCGATCGGCTCGCCAATCTCGCTGGTGTTCACGTTGGTGGCGCTGGCGGCGCTCGCATGGGCGGGTTGGCGCATATTCGGCGACGACGACTTTCGCATCTTCAACTCATTTCGCGCCGCCATGTCCGGGCGCTCGAACAAGCGATGAAGTGGGCCGCCGCGAACTCGCCTGGCGCGATCGCTCCGGAGGATCGCATCCGGCAAATCGAGACTGCGGTCTTCCTGATCCCCTTCATCACCTACGCCTACTTCTATCAGGGCGCCGACCAGAGCGTCGCCTGCCGCTTCGACCTGATGCGCTCGATGGTCGAGAAAGGCGTCCTGTGGATTAACGATTTTTGCGGCTTCAACACCGCCGACATCATCACCTTCCACGGCCATATTTATTCGGTTAAGGCGCCCGGCACTTCCTACACCGCATTGATTCCGTGGCTGGTTTTCCGAATCGCGCTGCTGCCTCTGAGCGCGGCTCACGAGCCGCTGTACTGGGCCTTTGTCACTTACCTGACCACCGTGTTTACCACCGGGCTGCTGATCTCGGCGCTGTGCGTCGTCATGTTTCGCTTTGCGCGATTCATCGGCGCGTCGGAGGGCCGCGCGGCCGGCGTCGCGCTGATTCTCGGCCTTGCGACGATCGCATTTCCGTACGCGACCGAGCTCACCGGCGAACCCGTCGCCGCTGCATGCGTCTTCACCGCGTTCTATCTGCTGGCGACTTTCTATTCCCGCCCGTCGCGCGCGCGCGCGATTGCGGCCGGCTTTCTGGCGGGATGGGCGGTGCTCAACGATTACCCGGTCTTCCTGGTCGCCGCGGCGATCGGAATCTACGCCCTGTTCAAACTGTCCGATTGGAAATATCTGGCGGCGTTCTCCGCCGGCGCCGCGATCACCGTCGCGATCATGCTCGCTTTCAACTGGGGCGCCTTCGGAAATCCGTTCTTCTTCAGTTACCAGGCGTTCAAGCTCGCGCCCGCCGAAAATCATCAATTCCCCGAGCAAGCGGTCGGATTCGTCGGCCTGACCTATCCGAAGCTCCGCATTCTCTGGAACGTGCTGGTCGATCCGCAGCGCGGATTGTTTTTCTGCAACCCGGTGCTGTTGCTGTCGATTGTCGGCGTCGGCTACTTCGCGCGGCTGAAGCGATGGCGCGCCGAATTCATCGTCACGGTTTATTCGTTCGTGGTGCTGTTCCTGTTCAACGCCTCGTACGGCCAATCGATCATATCGTGGGGAGGCGGCACCGCGACCGGCCCGCGGCAAATCGTCGCCTCGGTTCCCTTCATGGTCCTCGCGCTCGCTTTTCTCCCCGCCGCCTGCGACTACCTGCTCGGCGCGATCGGCGCGCTGTCGGCCGTGATCATGCTGATGGCGACGGCGACCAATCCGCACTTTCCCTACGAATACGACAATCCGGTGCGCGACTTCGCGCTTCAGCAATTCATGCGCGGCGACTTCGCCACCAACCGCGACGCATTCTTCGGCGGCGGCATGGTCGTCGGCGACTCCGTCGCCTTCAACCTCGGCAAACTCATCGGACTGTCCGCCCCGTTTCAGCTCTGGCCGCTGGCCGCGTTTTGGATCTTCGGCTCGTTCGATCTGTCGCAGTCGCTGGGGCTATGGGGAATTGGCGCGTCGCGCCGCCTGACGCAAATCGCCGCGGCGGTGGGCATCGCGGCCGTGTTCCTGCTCTCGATGAATCAGCGGGTCATGCAGGGGTTCCTGGATAGCGGCCGCCACGGATTACTGGGCAGGTACTACGTCGGCGAGCAATGCGGCCAGACCGCGCCGCACATTGTGCGCGTCGATCGGCAACTGGACTTCGATGACATTGCCCAGATGGGCGCGATGCCGTTTCCGTCGTGCGACATCTGGCGAGGCGAGCTGATCGCGCCCAAGACCGGCGACTACGAGTTTATGATCGAGGTTGACGATTCGGGATGGGTCACGGTGGACGGCATGCAGGTGATTCACGATCCCGGCTTGGTAAACAAGGGTCACGACGCCGGCCGTATCCAGCTTACCGAGGGGCCGCATCGGATTGAGGTGGGCGAGCGAAATATGGCCGGCGGCTCCTACCTGCACCTGTATTGGAGAATCCCCGGCGCGCCGGACTCCGAGATCGTGCCCGCCGATGCGCTCATCCCCGACCGCCCCCGCACCTAGCGCAACCAGCGCTAGTTTTGCGCGGGAATCAATCGTGCGCGCCGACTCCGGCCGGGATGACACAAAAGAGGACACGAAAAAAACAACGCCCGCGATCTGCCGTCTCTCCTCCCCCTTACCCTTCTAACAGGGCAAAGCCCGCATCCTCTCTTACCGTCGGGTGCAGGGGTCACCCCTGCCGAAGGAAGTGTGAAACCCACCGCGGGTTTCACATTCAATCAAGTTCTCCCGTCGAACACTCCGGGGTCGCTCGAAAATGTCACGCCCGCGCGAAGCTTGGGCTCAATTCGGCGGAGGCGCAGGCAGAACTGGATTCATCCCGCCGAGCGAAAACCCCCGCATCGACGCTGGCACATTGGGTTGCGCGGCGGCTTTATCGATCGAGGACGGGGGCCTCGGTTGACTCCGCACCGTCTCCGGCGCTGACGATCTGGCCCGGGCTTGTGACGCAGCCGGTTGCGGCGGCGCGTTTGGCTTGGCGAACTCCGGGCGATGGGTCTTCTTCGCCGCGACCAATACCTCGCGGAGCAGATCCGATTCCTGGATTCCATGCGATACGCAATCTACGTCGGTGGCCTGATGCAACGGGACCTTGACCGACGAATTGAACGTGGCGCGCACCTTGACGATGCTCGCTTCCGGACCCCGTGGCCGCACCAGGAAGTTGTACACCGACGACGAGTTCGCCTCCGGCTCGGCCGTGTAAGTGCCGACCAGGCTCTTTATCTTTCCGCAATCGGCGTCGTGCAGCGTGAAGCGCGGACCGACCGCCTCGATGATCCCGTTGGTCATGTCCTGCGCCTGCACGTGGAACGCGTTTTGGCTGATGACCGCGTTGACCGCATCCCACGCGAGATCGTACGGCAGCGGGATCACCACTTCCTGCTGTTCGTCCGGCGGCGGCTGTGTAACCGGCGGATAGAAGCATCCGGCAGCAAACAGCGCCGCAATCGCGCCCAAAATCGAAACTCTCACCCCAAACCTTGCCCCATTCATCGGCTCGCTCGCCCCAGCATGATAACAGAAGCGGGCTCTAGTGCGTCCAAGTTTTCCACACTCGCCGGTGGCGGCGCTATCGCCTCCGCGCCATTCCCCCTTGGACGAATCTTTATGATAATCTCGGCTTCGCCGGGACCCGCCCGCCAAGGCGGCCCCGCTCGAGGGTATTTGTCATGTCGGGTCATTCGAAATGGAGTTCGATCAAGCATAAGAAGGCGATTACCGATTCCAAGCGCGGCCGCGCCTTCACCAAGCTGATCAAGGAAATCACGATCGCGGCGCGACTCGGCGGCGGCGACCTTAATTCCAATCCGCGCTTGCGCACCGCCGTGACGCTGGCCAAGAAGCAATCGATGCCCAACGACAACATCGATCGCGCGATCAAGAAGGGCACCGGCGAAATCGCCGGCGCGTCGCTCGAGGAAATCACCTACGAAGGCTACGGCCCCGGCGGCGTCGCGATAATGGTTGACGTGCTCTCGGACAATCGCAATCGCACCGTCGCCGAGTTGCGCTTCATCTTCTCCCGGCGCGCCGGCAACCTGGGCGAGGCGGGATGCGTCGGCTGGATGTTCAAGAAGCGCGGCCTGATCGGAATCGAAAAATCCGCCATCGACGAGGACAAGCTGCTCGAACTCGCGCTCGACGCCGGCGCCGACGACGTGACCAGCGACGGCGATACCTTCCAGGTCCTCACTTCGCCCGACAAATTGAACGCCGTGCGCGACGCGCTGGAAAAGGCCGGGCTTGCGATCGCGCATTCGGAACAAACACGGATTCCCGAAAATACGGTCGCGGTTTCCGGCCATGCGGCCGAGCAGGTGCTCAAGCTGATGGAAGAACTCGAGGATCACGATGACGTGCAGAACGTCGCCGCGAACTTCGACATCAGCGACCAAGAGATGGCGCAGTTCTCGGCGGCCTAGCGGCGCGCGGGTTCTGCTGCGGAGGTGGGGGTATGCGGATACTCGGGGTGGATCCCGGGAGTGCGGTATGCGGTTACGGCGTCGTCGAAGGTCCCGGCGCACGCTTCGTCACCGCCGGTACGATCCGATGCGCGTCGCTCGCACCGGGACCCGGGCGCTTGCGCCGCATCCACGAAAATCTTCTCGCCATCATCGACGAGTTCTCTCCCCAGGCGCTGAGCCTCGAGCGTCATTTCGTCGCTGCCAATGTGCAAAGCGCGTTTCGCCTCGGCGAGGCGCGCGCGATGGCGATGCTCGCGGCGGCGGAGCGCGGCCTCGCCATGTTCGAATATCCGCCCAACGAGGTTAAGCTCTGCGTCGCCGGTCACGGACACGCCGACAAGGCGCAGGTCAAATACATGGTGCGCAAGACGCTGAATCTCGACCCGTCGATCGATCTCGCCGACGACGCCGCCGACGCGCTCGCGCTGGCGCTTTGCCATCTTGGCCGCGGACGCGTCCCCAACCTGGTCGAGGCGATCGAGCGCATTCGCCCGCCCGCGCCGCGCCGAAGCAGGCCCCGGATGGCGCCGCAATGATCGCGTCGCTGACGGGCGCGCTGGCGGTTCGCGATGCGGGCCGGATCGTCGTCGAGACCGGCGGCGTCGGCTACGAAGTGCTGATTCCGCTGAGCACCTACTACCGATTGCCGCAACTCGGCGACCGGGTCGCGCTCGAGATACGCCAGGTCGTGCGCGAGGATGCGCTCACGCTTTACGGATTCTCCAGCGCCACCGAGAAACGCGCCTTCGACCTGCTGATGAGCGTGCAGCACGTCGGCCCGAAACTCGCCCTGGCGATCCTGTCGGTCCTTGCGCCCGAAGAACTGGTCGCCGCAATCGGCAAGGGCGACGTGGACAGAATCGACGCGGTGCCCGGCGTCGGTCCCAAGGTCGCGGAGCGGGTCGTGCGCGAACTGCGCGACAAAGTCGCCGCCTTGAAGATGGCGGCGCCGTCAACCAGCGCGCCCGACGGCTATATCCGGCCCGCGCCGGATGGAAACGGAAGACCGGCCGGCGCGGCCGATGAAGCAGTTTCAGTGCTGGTGAACCTCGGCATGAAGCCGGTTGAAGCCAAACGCACGGTTGACGCGGTGCTCGCCGCGGACGCCGGCGCGGCGGACAATCTGGAAGTTTTGATTCGCAAATCGCTGGCGGTGCTGTTTGGCGAAAAATAAGCCTCGCGAAGATGCCGGCGCGGAAAAGAGCGCGCCGCCTCCAACCGATGGCCGTGCCGCGCCGCGCCCGGCCATCGACGAGGATCGCAAGCTCGACTTGGCGCTGCGCCCGCGCGAGCTCTCTGAGTTCGTCGGACAGGAGCGCACCAAAAAAATCCTGGGGATGTCGATCAAGGCGGCGCGCGGACGCGACGAGGCCATGGACCACGTTCTGCTGTCGGGGCCGCCCGGACTGGGCAAGACCTCGCTCGCGCACATCATCGCGCGCGAGATGGTCGTGAACGTCCGCGTCACCTCGGGGCCCGCGCTCGAACGCCAGGCTGATCTGGCGGGGATCCTCACCAATCTCGAAAAGGGCGACGTGCTTTTCATCGATGAAATCCACCGCCTGCAAAAACCGGTCGAGGAGCGGCTGTACTCGGCGATGGAGGATTTCGACTTTCATATGATGGTCGGCGAGGGGATGGGCGCGCACACGATGAAGCTCTCGGTCAATCCATTCACTCTGGTGGGCGCGACCACCCGATCGGGCTTGCTGAGTTCGCCGTTGCGCGACAGATTCGGCCAGCATTTTCACCTCGACTTTTACGATCACGCTGAACTGGGCGAGATAGTGCGCCGCTCCGCCGACTTGCTGAAGATGGCGATCGACGACAATGGAGCCACCGAAATAGCCTCGCGCTCGCGCGGCACACCCCGCATCGCCAACCGCCTGCTGCGCCGCGTGCGCGACTTCGCGCAGGTCAACGAGGCGCCGGTCGTGACCCGCGAAATCGCGCTGGCCGCGCTCGACCTGCTCGAAATCGACACCGCCGGCTTCGACAAGATGGACCGCGCGATTCTCGGCGCGATAATCGACAAGTTCGACGGCGGACCGGTTGGCGTCGAGAGTCTTGCCGCCGCGGTCGGCGAGGAATCCGACACCATCGAGGAAGTTTACGAGCCCTACCTGCTGCAGGAGGGATTCCTGGCGCGCACTTCGCGCGGCCGCGTCGCGACCCAGCGCGCCTATGCGCATCTCGGCCGCGTCCGCCGTGGCACTATGCTCTAGCGATTGTTTCGATCGCGTCGGAGATTCATTCGATGGCGAAGATTTATGTTTTGCAGCATCACCCAGTCGAGAATCTCGGCGCCATAGCCGACGCGCTCGAAGGCGCCGCGCTCGCCTGGCAATACGTGCGCGTTTACGACGGCCAGCCAGTGCCCGCGAGCATGAAGGGCGCCGGCGGCCTGATCGTCATGGGCGGTCCGATGGGTGTCGATCAGACTGACCGGCATCCGTGGCTGCGCGACGAGATGCGCCTGGTCGAAGACGCGATGAAATCGAATCTGCCGGTGCTCGGCGTATGCCTGGGCGCGCAGATTATTGCGGCCGCGCTCGGCGCGAAGGTCGATCGCAACCCCAACGGCAAGGAAATCGGATGGCATCCGATCCGGCTCAGCGATTTTGCCAAACACGATCGTCTGATGCGCGATTTGCCCGAGACGATGACGCCGTTTCATTGGCATGGCGACAGCTTCGATCTGCCGCCGGGTGCGGTCTTGCTCGCATCGTCGGAGAAAACCCCGTGCCAGGCGTTTCGTCACGGCGACAAGGCGTACGGCTTCCAGTTTCATTTCGAGCTGACGCGCGACGGAGTCGCGGCGATGGCCGATGCGTTCGCGAAGGAATTAGTCCGCGAGAATATCGCAGCCGCTCCAATGATCGCTCAGGCCGCCGAGTTCACGGCGTCGCTGGAAAAGATTTCCGACACCGTCTTTTCGCGCTGGGCCTCCCCAATCCAGGGCACCTGACAAGCGATCTGGGTTCCTTCGCTGCGCTCAGGATGATACAAAAAGCGCGCCCGCGGTTCTTCCATTGCGTAGTCGCGAAAAGATGCGCTGCGCAGATTTTCGCGTCTTCTCACTGCGGTGCAGGGCTCAGCCCTGCCCAAGGAAGTGTGAAACCCACGGTGGGTTTCACATAAAATCAAGTGCTTCGATTTTAGTTTCGCACCCCTGCGTCAGCCCTTGGGCAGCTTGAGCACCCGCTCGCCAATGATGTTGTGCTGAATCTCGCTCGAGCCCGCCGCGATCGTCAGCCCGCGCGCCGCCAGCGTCCGATGCATCCAGCGGCCGCCCTCGACCGCGCCGAGGCTGCCGCCTTCGACGTTGGCGAACGCGCCAAGCATCTCATCGGCGAACATCGCGACTCTCAAGTTCAGCTCGGTGGCGAAAAGTTTGCCGAATGAGCTCTCCACCCCGGGCACCTTGCCCTTGAGCTGCGCCGACAGCGAGCGGTAGCGCGACAGGCGCAGGCATCGCGCCTCGCTCGCGAACTGCGCGAGTTTCTGCCGCACGTACGGATGCTTCCACGCGGGGCCGCCCTGGAAATCCACTTTCTTCGCGAGCTCGAGCAGCTCGCCGATCGTGCGTTCCACCGGATGCCGCGTGCCGCCGGAAACTCGTTCGTACATGAGCGTCGCGATCGACACCTGCCATCCCGCGTTCAGCTCGCCGACCAGGTTTTCCTTGGGCACGCGCACGTTGTCGTAAAAGACCTCGTTGAATCCGGCGTCGCCCGTGATCTGAACCAGCGGACGCACCGTGATCCCGGGGCTATGCATATCGACCAGCAGGTACGAAATCCCTTTGTGCTTGGGCGCCGCGGGGTCGCTGCGCACCAGCAGCACCTGCCAGTCCGCGCGATGCGCCAGACTGGTCCATACTTTCTGCCCGTTGATGACGAAGGTGTCGCCGTCGAGCACCGCGCGCGTCTGCAGGGCCGCGAGATCGGAGCCCGCGTTGGGTTCGGAATAACCCTGGCACCAGATTTCCTCGCCGGTCAGCATCTTGAGCAGGTAGCGTTTTTTCTGCTGCTCGGTGCCCAGATGCATGATGGTCGGGCCGATTCGATCGATCGCGAGCTGATTGGCGCCGTACAGCGGCAGCGCGAGCCCCAAGACTTCGTCCTGGTAGATGGCCTGATCGATCATGCTCGCGCCGCCTCCGCCCCATTCCTTGGGCCAGTGCAGCGCTACGTAGCCGGCCTGGTAGAGCCGGCGATGGTAGTCGAGCAGTTGATTCCATCGCCCGTCGTCGCGAACGTCGAGCAGGCTGGCAGTCGAGCCGCCGAGACCCTCGCCCGTGCGCCCGAAGGCTTCGGCGGAGTTCTTTTCAAGCCAGCGCCGCAATTCGGCGCGAAATTTTTCCTGTTCCGGCGTGTAGGTGAAATCCATCGGATGCTCCGCTTGATTGGTCCGCGGGCGGCCTCGTCGATAGTCGAACTCATATGGTAAATATCAGACGATGCCAAAGCGTGAAACCGCGAAGGTGTTCAAGATCGGCCGCAGTCAGGCGGTTCGGATTCCAAAGCAGTTCAGGTTCTCCGCCGATGAAGTTCTCATCGAGCCCGATGGAGACAGCGTAATCCTGACACCGCGCCCGCGTCAGCGAAGGGCGCTCGGCAGTGTGTCCGTCTAATACATCGCCGGGGCAATTATTAGGCTATGGCATCGCAAACTTTTTGATGTATGATTGGCGGATAACTCTGAGCGCTGCGCGCCGCGGTGATAGTGCGGATCGCGTTCGCGCTCAATCAATCAACCAGAGAGGCGAAGCGAGACACCGATGGCATATCAGCACATCAAAGTTCCGAGCAACGGCGAAAAGATTACTCTTGGCGCCAATCACATCCTGAAAGTTCCTGACCGCCCGATCATTCCGTTTATCGAAGGCGACGGCACCGGCCCCGACATCTGGCGCGCATCGCAGTACGTTTTCGACAATGCGGTGAAGAAAATCTACGGCGGCAAGCGCCAGATCGCGTGGATGGAGGTGTTCGCGGGCGATAAGCCGTTCAAGAATTGGAAGACCTGGCTGCCCGACGAAACCGTCGAGGCATTCCGCGAATTCCTGGTCGGCATCAAGGGCCCGCTGACAACTCCGATCGGCGGCGGCATCCGCTCGCTCAACGTGGCGCTGCGCCAGATGCTCGATCTCTACGTATGCCTGCGCCCGGTGCGCTACTTCGCGGGCGTGCCCAGTCCGGTCAAGCATCCTGAGAAACTCGACGTCGTAATCTTCCGCGAGAACACCGAAGACATCTACGCGGGAATCGAATGGCCGGCGGAGTCGCCCGAGGCAAAAAAGGTCATCAAATTCTTGCTCGAGGAAATGGGCGTCAAGAATATGCGCTTCCCCAATACCTCGGGAATCGGAATCAAATGCATTTCGCGCGAGGGTTCCGAGCGCCTGATTCGCGCCGCGCTTGATTACGCGATTAGCCACAAGCGCAAGAGCGTGACCTTCGTCCACAAGGGCAACATCATGAAGTACACCGAGGGCGCGTTCCGCGATTGGGGCTACGAACTCGTAAAACGCGAATACAAAGGCAAGGCCGTTGGATGGGACGATTGCAACGGCAAGCCGCCGGCCGGCCAAATGCTGGTCAAGGATGCAATCGCGGATATCACCCTCCAACAGGTGCTGACGCGTCCCGATGAATTCGACGTCGTCGCCACGATGAACTTGAACGGCGACTTTCTGTCCGATGCGCTTGCGGCGCAGGTCGGCGGGCTCGGAATCGCTCCCGGCGCGAACATCAACTACCTGACCGGCCATGCGATCTTCGAAGCGACCCATGGCACCGCGCCCAAGTACGCCGACCAGGACAAAGTCAATCCGGGCTCGGTTATCCTGTCGGGCGTGATGATGTTCGAGCACCTGGGATGGCAGGAAGTTGCCGACGGGATCGTTCGCGGCCTTGAGAAGACCATCGGCAAGAAAGAGGTGACCTACGACTTCGAGCGACTGACCACCGGCGCGAAGCTGCTCAAGTGCTCGGAGTTCGGCAAGGCGATCGTGGATAATATGTAACTTCTGAATTGCCTCTTTCTTATTCCCTCGCCCGTTTTCGGCAGAGGGTCTAAGTGGAGTGAGAGCGAATCCTTGATGGGGCTGTCGCGCGCGATGCGTGACAGCCCCGTTCTCTTTTGCCCCGCTCCGGCGTAATCATTTCACTCAGTGCCGCCGACCGTCGAACTGCTGCGAGTCCGAAAGTCGTACGGCGGCTTTACAGCCGTTGACGATCTCTCGTTCGAAATTCCGCCAGCGCATATTTTCGGCCTGCTCGGACCCAACGGCGCCGGCAAGACCAGCACCATCCGCATGATGATCGGTATCACCGCTCCCGATTCCGGCTGCGTGCGGCTCTTTGGCGAACCACTGCGCCGCCGCGCGCTGCGCCGGGTCGGTTATCTGCCCGAGGAGCGCGGCTTGTACCGCCGGATGACCGTCGGCGGCAACCTGGTTTTTCTCGGACGGCTTGCGGGGCTGTCGGTCGCCACCTCGAGGGAACGAATCGATGCGTGGGCGCGGCGGCTCGGGATTGCGGACTGGATCGATCGCCGGGTCGAGGAGTTGTCGAAGGGGATGCAGCAGAAGATCCAGTTCATCGCGGCGCTGTTGCACGATCCCGGCTTGATCGTCATGGATGAGCCGTTCGCCGGCCTCGATCCGCTCAACACGATGCAGCTCAAAGATGTGCTGGTCGGGCTTCGCGCGGCGGGAAAGTCGATCCTGTTCTCGACCCATCGGATGGACCAAGTGGAAAAGCTGTGCGACTCGATCTGCCTGATCGATCGCGGCAAGTCGGTGCTGCAAGGGAGCCTGAGCGCGATCAAAGCCGGTAACGGACGGCGCTTCGTGCAAATCGACTATGAAGGCGATGGCGGATGCCTGGCCGGCAATCCGCTCATCGATTCGTTGAATGACTACGGCAATCACGCCGAAATCCGCCTCAGGCCGGGCGCCGACCCGCAACAACTGCTGCAGACTGCGATGCGCGGGTTGCGCGTGATCCGATTCCAGGTGATGGACCCGTCGCTGGAACAGATCTTCATCGATCGAATAGCCGGCAGAGATGACTGAGTTCTCGATTCACAAAGTCTGGATCGTCGCGCAACGGGAATACCTCGAGCGGGTCAGGACCCGCTCGTTTATCTTCTCGACCTTGGCGACTCCGCTGCTGATGGGAGTATTTCTGATCCTGCCCGCGCTGATCAGCGCATCGACGGCGCCCGGTATGGCGCGTGACAGCGAGCGCCCGGCGCGAGTCGTGATCGCATCCGATAATCGCGCGCTGGCCGAACTTGCCAGCGGCGAGTTGATGCGCCAGCGGGGGACGCCCTACCAGGCCTCGGTCGTTTCTTCCGCGTCGCCGGCCGAGCACCAGCTACTCGACAAGCGGCTCGACGCGGGCGGCATCGAAGGCTACGTGTGGCTCGACGGCGCGGCGCGCGCTTCCCGTCACGTCGTGTTCGCGACCGATCGCACGGACGACTTCATTCTTCAGCGCCGGCTCGGCGACGCGCTGTCGTACGCGTTCGCCGCGGATCGCATGGTGAAGCAGGGCAGCAGCGCCGGCGACGTGGCCGCGACGCTGCAGCCCGTCGATCTCACGGCGGTCCGCGCGGGCAAGCCGTCCTCGATGTACAACGCGGTGCGCGGCGCCGCAGTCGTGTTGATTCTCATGTTCGTGATGCTGTTTTCGCTGCTGTCCTACGGCGTGATAGTGATGCGATCGGTCATGGAAGAAAAGACTGCGCGCATTACCGAAGTCTTGCTGTGCGCGGCGAGCGCGCAGGAACTCATGACCGGCAAGATTCTCGGCGCCGGCAGCGTCGGCCTGACGCAGATCGGGGTATGGTTCACGATCGCGGCGTTCAGTGCGTCGCGAAGCCTGTACTTCCGCGCCGCGATGACGGCGCTCGACGTGGGCCCGTCGCTGATCGTCTATTTCGTCGTCTTCTACATATTGGGTTACCTGCTGTACAGCGCGATCTTCGCCGGCGTCGGCGCGATCTTCAATTCGATCGACGAAGCGCAGCAGTGGAACTTCGTGATCATCTTGCCGCTGATCGCTGCGTCGGCGATGATTCTGCCGGTGGCGACGGCGTCGGATTCGCCGGCCTCGGTGGTGGTTTCGCTGTTTCCGTTCTGTTCGCCGATCCTGATGTTCGAGCGCCTTGCTGTCAACAATCCGCCGCTATGGCAGCTCGCGCTGTCATTGCTGTTGCTGGTCGCGACGATTGGCGCGGCGATGTTCATCAGCGGGCGAATCTACCGGACCGGTATTCTGATGTACGGCAAGCGCCCCACGATTCGTGAGCTCTCGCGATGGCTCCGCCACGCTTGAGTATGCCGGGGCGGGCATCCCGCCCGTGGCGTCACGGATAGCCCAATCCGATTGCTTCACAACGTCATCAAACGCTGCTATCTATCGGGCGTTTGGGCGGCGCATTCGGGCGCCGCGCGCGACGCGCCGACCGCTCCGGTTCGGTTGGCGCATCCACTTAAGTCTTGCTCATTAGCAAATACACGAATATAAGGTAGGCTTCAGAAAACGAACGACCGGAAGTTAGGAGCAAACCATGGCTCGCAAAAAAATTGCGTTCATCGGGGCGGGTAATGTCGGCGCGACTTGCGCCCATCTATGCTTCCTGCGCGGACTCGGCGACATCGTGCTCTACGACATCATCGACGGACTGCCGCAGGGTAAGGCGCTGGACATGCTCGAATCGGCGCCGGTGCTCGGCATCGACGCCAACGTCACTGGCGGCATCGACATCAAGCTCATAGAGGGCGCCGATTGCTGCGTCGTCACGTCGGGCTCGCCGCGCAAGCCCGGCATGAGCCGTGACGACCTGCTCAAGATAAACGCCGCGGTGATGACCGACGTCGGCGCCGCAATCAAGAAACACGCGCCCGGCGCCTTCGTGATCGCGGTGACCAATCCGCTCGACGCGATGGTTACCCAGCTCAAGCGCGTGACCGGTTTCGCCAAAGCTCGGATCGTCGGGCAGGCGGGCGTGCTTGACTCGGCGCGCTACCGCACCTTTCTGGCGTCGGAGCTGGGCGTGTCGGTGGAAAGCGTTTCCGCGATGGTGCTCGGCGGGCATGGCGACGACATGGTGCCGATTCGCAGCTACACGACGGTCGGCGGCCAGCCGGTCGAACGCCTGGTCGGGGCGAAGCGGCTGGAAGAAATTGAGAAGCGCACGCGCGGCGGTGGCGGCGAGATCGTCCAGTTGATGAAGACTTCGTCGTATTACGCCGCAGGAGCCGCGGCTTACAAGATGGTCGAGGCGTACATGCTCGATCGCAAACAAGTGCTGCCGTGCGCCGCGTTTCTTGACGGCGAATACGGGGTGAAGGGACTCTTTGCGGGAGTTCCGGTCGTGATCGGCGCGGGCGGTGTCGAGCGCGTTGTGGAAATCCAGTTGAGTGCCGCCGAAAAGGCAGCCTTCGACAGTTCGGTGGCACACGTGCGCGAACTGGTCGAGGCAATGGACAAAGTAATCGCGGCCGGAAAACAGGGCTAGCGATTCGGGAAAGGCTTATGGCAGAAGCAGAGGCAGTTGCAGCGCCGGCGATTACGGCGGGGATGACGGCAGACGAGCGCCACTGGCTGCTGCGCAGGTTGCACTCGCTGTCGGGAATCATTCCGATCGGCGGATTTTTATTTTTCCACTTCTTCGAAAACGCCTTCGTCCTGAAGGGCGGCGCGATGTGGTGGAAGGAAACCGAGTTCACGCGCAATATTCCGTTTCAGATCGCGGTCGAAGCGTTGGTCCTGTGGATTCCGATTCTCTACCATGCGATTTACGGATTGGTCATCACGGCCACCGCGCAGCCCAACGACTACCCATACGAGCGCAACTACCAGTACACGTTACAGCGCATCACCGGGATACTCGCGTTCCTGTTCATCGGCTTTCACGTCCTCTCGACGCGCGGGGTTTTCTACGCCACCGGCGTCGAGACGGATTACCTGCGGATGCATAACTTCATGATGAATCCGCTGATTCTGACGGCCTACCTGGTCGGGACGCTGGCGTGCGTCTATCACCTGACCAACGGCATTTTCACGTTCACGATCACGTGGGGAATTGCGGTCGGTCCCAGGGCGCAAACGCTGGTGAATCGCGCGTGCGTTGCGCTGTTCATCATCATGGCGATCGTCGGCGTTTCAATTTTGCTCGCATTTCGCGCACCCGCCTGAGGAGAAAACCAATGCCAGGGCATCACATAATCGTAGGCGGCGGGCTGGCAGGTTTGACCGCGGCAATGAAACTCGCGGAGCAGGGCGAGCAAGTCGATCTCTTCTCCATCGTCCCGGTCAAGCGTTCGCATTCGGTATGCGCGCAGGGCGGAATCAACGGCGCGGTCAATACCAAAGGCGAGGGCGACTCGCCGATGATTCACTTTGACGATACGATTTACGGCGGCGACTTTTTGGCCCATCAGCCGCCCGTCAAGGCGATGTGCGAGGCCGCGCCGGCCATCATCTACCTGTTCGATCGGATGGGCGTAATGTTCAATCGCACGCCCGAAGGCCTGCTCGACTTCCGCCGCTTCGGCGGCACCAAGCATCATCGCACCGCATTCGCGGGCGCCACCACCGGGCAGCAGCTGCTGTACGCATTGGACGAGCAGGTCCGCCGCTACGAGGCGGCAGGCCTGGTGCGCAAGTTCGAAGGCTGGGAGATGCTGAGCATCGTGCAGGACGAGTCGGGAAACTGCCGTGGGATCGTTGCGATCGACACGCGCTCGCTCGAGATGCGCGCGTTTCCCGCCGACACCACGCTCGTCGCAACCGGCGGCCCGGGCTTGGTCTACGGCCGCTCGACGCAGTCGCTGGTGTGTACGGGATCGGCGGTCAGCGCGTGTTACCAGGCGGGCTCGACCTACGCCAACGGCGAGTTCGTCCAAGTGCATCCCACCGCAATGCAGGGTGAGGACAAGTATCGTCTCATCTCGGAGTCGATTCGTGGAGAGGGTGGACGGGTGTGGACCTATCGCGACGGCAAGCCGTGGTACTTCCTTGAAGACATGTACCCGGCGTACGGCAACCTGGTGCCGCGCGACATCGCGACCCGCGCGATTCACAAGGTCGTGTTCGAGATGAAGCTCGGGGTTGACGGCAATCCGCTGGTTTATCTCGACGTGAGCCATCTCGATCCCGAGGAACTCAATCGCAAGGTCGCGGGCGTGCTCGAAATCTACCAGAAGTTTTCCGGCCAGGATCCGCGCAAGGTTCCGATGAAGATTTTCCCGGCGATGCACTACTCGATGGGCGGTCTGTGGGTTGATTACCATCAGCAGACCAACATCCCGGGGCTGTTCGCGGCGGGCGAGTGCGACTTTCAATATCACGGCGCCAACCGGCTCGGCGCGAACTCGCTGCTGTCGTGCATCCACGGCGGCAACATTTGCGAGCCGGCGATGATCGGCTATGCCAAGGCGCACAAGAGCGCCGCCAGTTCGCAGATTTACGATCAGGAGCTGAAGCGTCAGCGCGAATCATTCGACAACATTTTCAAGATGAGCGGTCCGGAGAACGCGTTTGCGGTGTGGCGCGAACTCGGCGACATCATGACGGAGAACGTCACCGTCGTGCGCTATAATGACAAGCTCAAAGCGACCGACAACAAGCTGCTCGAGTTCAAGGATCGATGGGGCCGAATCGGGCTCAACGACAAGGGCAAGTGGGCGAACCAGGAAGTGTTGTTCGTCCGCCAGCTATGGAACATGCTCGAGATCGCGCGGCCGATTACGCTCGGCGCACTCAATCGCAATGAATCGCGCGGAGCGCACTACAAGCCCGATTTTCCCGAACGCGACGACGCGAATTTCATGAAGACCACCATGGCGGCGTGGTCGTCCGACGGCCCGCGTTTCAGTTGGGAGCCGGTTGACGTGAGTCTCATCAAGCCGCGGCCGCGGCGCTACGACATCGAGAAATCCGCCGCGTAGTCCCAGCAGGAGCATCCCAGTGCCAGAACAGACGCAAGTTTTGAGAATCAAGCGCCAGGAAACGCCGAACTCCGAGCCCTATTACGAGGAGTTCGAGGTGCCGTATTTGCCCCATCACAACGTCGTCTCGATGCTGATGGAGATTCGGCGCAATCCGGTCAATCGTAAGGGCAAGCGAGTCGCGCCAGTCGTCTTCAACGCCAACTGTCTGGAGGAAGTTTGCGGCGCGTGCACGATGGTGATCAACGGGCGCGTCCGCCAGGCGTGCTCGCAGCTCGCCAACGGGCTTCACGGGCCGGCGACGGTCGAGCCGATGACGAAGTTCCCGGTGGTCCGCGATCTATGGGTCGATCGATCCAAAATGTTCGACTACCTGAAGAAGGCGCGCGCGTGGATTCCGATCGACGGGACTTACGACCTGGGCCCGGGCCCGCGAGTCGCGCCCGACGTGCAGCAGTTCGCCTACCTGTTCTCGCGATGCATGACTTGCGGATGCTGCCTCGAGGCGTGCCCGCAGATCAACTCGCATTCGAAGTTCATGGGCGCGTCCGTGATCGGGCAGGTCTATCTGATGAGCCAGCATCCAACCGGCAAGATGAACCTCGACGAGCGGCTCGACGCGATGATGGCGGAGGGCGGAGTGGCTGACTGCGGCAACGCGCAGAACTGCGTCGAGGTTTGCCCCAAGGATATTCCGCTCACGACCGCAATCGCCGCGATCGGCCGCCAGACGACGATCAAATGGCTCCGCGACCTCTTTATGAAATGACGCTGCCGCCGCGCTAATGTAATCGTGAGCGAGCGGGCCGAGTCGAAGGATCGCCGATCCCTATCCAAAACGAGGGTGATGCCTGGGTAACTGAATGAACATCCACGAATATCAAGCCAAGCAGGTTCTGGCGCGCTTCGGCGCTCCCGTTCCCAAGGGGCAGTTCGCGACCACGCCTGACGAGGCTGCTGCTGCATTCACGGCGCTGGGCAAGCCAAAAGCTGTGGTCAAGGCGCAGATCCACGCGGGCGGCCGCGGCAAGGCCGGCGGCGTCAAACTGCTGACGGTTGCCTCGGAGGTGCGAGATTTCGCAGCCCGGCTGCTGGGCAAGCCGCTGGTGACTCATCAGACGGGCCCCGAAGGCCGGGTGGTGCGCCGCGTTTACGTCGAGGAAGCAAGCGACATCGCTCGCGAGCTTTACCTTGGGATGCTCGTCGATAGAAAGGCGGGAACGGTTTCCGTGATCGCGAGCACCGAGGGCGGCATGGATATCGAGGAAGTCGCCGCCAAGACGCCGGAGAAAATCCTCACCGAGCCGATCAATCCCATCCTGGGTTTGGCCGGGTTTCAGGCGCGCAAAATCGCATTCGCGCTCGGCCTCAAGGACAAGCAAGTCGGCCAGTTCGCGGCCCTGCTCGCGTCGCTCTATCGGGCGTTTATCGAAACTGACGCGTCGCTTATCGAGATCAATCCGCTGGTGGTGACCACCGACGGCCGCGTCATTTGCCTCGACGCGAAGATGTCATTCGATGACAACGGCTTGTTCCGCCATCCGGACATCCGCGAGCTTCGCGACGCCAACGAGGAAGATCCCGCCGAGACCGAGGCGGCGAAGTATGACCTCAGCTACGTGCATCTCGACGGCAACATCGGATGCATGGTCAATGGCGCGGGTCTCGCGATGGCTACAATGGACATCGTCAAGATTTACGGCGCCGAGCCGGCCAACTTCCTCGACGTTGGCGGCGGCGCCAGCACCGAGAAGGTCGCCGCCGCATTTCGCATCCTGCTCGCGGACAAGCGCGTCAAAGGCGTGCTGATCAATATCTTCGGCGGCATCATGCGATGCGACGTGTTGGCGCAGGGCGTCGTCGAGGCGGCTAGGCAGGTGAAACTGAACGTGCCGTTGGTGGTCAGGATGGAAGGCACCAACGTCGTCGAAGGCAAGAAGATCCTTGCCGACTCCGGGATCAAGGTGGTCAGCGCCAGCGACATGGCCGACGCCGCCCGGCGCATCGTAAAAGAAATCGGAGCCTAGAATTTTCAGATGAGCATTTTAGTTGACAAAAACACCCGCGTGCTGACGCAGGGAATCACCGGCGCGACCGGCCAACTCCATACGCGCGCGTGCAAAGAGTACGGCACGCAAATGGTCGGCGGGGTAGTGCCGGGCAAGGGTGGCACCGACTTCGAAGGCATCCCGATCTTCGACACCGTCGAGCAGGCGCGCAAATCGACCGGCTGCAACGCGACCGTGATCTACGTGCCGCCGGCGTTCGCCGCCGACGCGATGCTGGAGGCTGCCGCCGCCGGCATCGAGCTTGTCATCTGCATCACCGAAGGCGTTCCGATCCTCGACATGGTCAAAGTGAAGGCCTACCTGGCGGGCACCAAGTCGCGCCTGATTGGCCCCAACTGCCCGGGAATCATCACGCCGGGTGAATGCAAAATCGGCATCATGCCGGGCTACATCCACCAGCCAGGCGATATCGGCGTCGTCTCGCGTTCGGGCACGCTGACTTACGAGGCGGTGTATCAGCTGACCCAGCTTGGAATCGGGCAATCGACCTGCATTGGGATCGGTGGCGACCCGATCGTCGGCACAACGCATATCGACGCGCTCAAGTTGTTCAACGAAGACCCCAGGACGCGCGCGGTCATCATGATTGGTGAGATCGGCGGGACGGCCGAGGAAGAAGCCGCCGAATACATAAAGCAACACTTTAAGAAACCCGTAGTCGCGTTTATCGCGGGCCAGACCGCGCCGAAGGGACGGCGGATGGGTCACGCCGGCGCGATTATCTCTGGCGGACGCGGCACCGCGGCCGACAAAATCGCGGCGCTCAAGGCGGCGGGAATTACGGTCGCAATGAGCCCGGCTGACCTCGGCTCGACGATGAAATCAGTACTTGAGGGCAAGAAGTAATTCGATGGAACGAACTTTCGCAATCGTCAAGCCCGACGCGGTGCGGCGCGGGCTCACCGGCGACATCCTCAAGCGAATCGAAGCTTCGGGGCTGACGATCGTTGCGCTGCGCAAGATTCATCTCCCGCGCGCCGACGCCGAGAAGTTTTACGACGTGCACAAAGCGCGGCCGTTTTTCCGCGGGCTGTGCGACTATATGACTTCCGGCCCGGTGGTTATCGCGGTGCTGCAGGGCGAGAATGCGATCAGCAAGTGGCGTCAGCTGATGGGCGCAACCGATCCCAAAAAGGCCGACGCCGGCACGATTCGCAAGGACTTCGGAATCGACGTCGAACAGAACGCCACGCACGGCTCGGATGCGCCCGGGACGGCGGCTGAGGAAATCGCTTTCTTTTTCCCGGCGCGAGAGATTCTTTCCTGAAGACGAGAGCCGCGCGTAACTCTGGTTCCTCTCCTGCTTGTTGCGCTACTTTTGCCTGAGTAGGCCACCTTTCGGAGACCAGAGTGAAATCAACGCGAGGAACAAAAATACCGCACCAGCGAACATGTAGGTCGTAGAGAATAACTCGGATACCATCAGATCGAATGCTGAGCAAGCAAGTCCAGTCAGGCCAACTCCGAGAAGCCAAATGTTCATGTAGCAATAAAAGCGCTCGAGTGACTCTTGTCTGTCTCCAATCACTGATCCATTCCAAGATGTGGACCCAGACAACACCAGAACTGAATATAGCGAAACCACATAGGGGCCGGCTACTAGAATTAGGCTGGGCATCAAACTCAAAGAAGATACTGGCATATACCCCCCGACGAGCGCGCGGGGCAGGATGATCATAGACCAGCCACACGCCACTGATCCGATCAGAAAAGTGACAAGCACGCTTTGAAAAGAACCGGTCCTGCCAGGATTCATCATGGGATATAGCCCGGACCAGTTGCTTGATTCGATTCGAAGTTAAATTGCGTCAGCGGATCATTCGGTTCGGAATAGAGTGAGATTATCAGCTCCTTGGCCCCCGGGATAGATCGGGGGCCCAGGCGGATGCGGTAGAGGGTCTTAACACTGGCTACCCGCGCCCTCACGGGCGCGCGATTCAGGATTCTGCCTCTGCGCGAGGCTATGCAAAGCGCCCACTACGAGACCATCCTGCTTTCACGGCGGCGTTTCGGTTAGAATAACTGGCCGTGAACGCGAATCGCCAAACATCGGCCGAGCCGGCGCCCGTGGGCGCGGATTTCCGCGACCTGACGCTCGATGAGGTCGAGCAAATGGTCGCCAGCGTCGGCGAACGCTCATATCGCGCCCGCCAGATTCTGCATTGGGTACACGCTCGGGGCGCTGAGTCATTCGACGAGATGCGCGATCTGCCGGCGGCGCTGCGCAATTGTTTGAAGCAGAGCTTCACCATCGGGCATCCGGTGTCGTCATTGGTTTCGCGTTCGTCGGACGGCACCCGAAAACTGCTCATTGCGCTCGACGACGGGGAAGAAATCGAATCGGTGATAATCCCCACGGAAAAACGCGTCACGCTTTGCATGTCGAGCCAGGTGGGATGCGCGCTGGCCTGCGAATTCTGCGCGACTGCCCGCATGGGACTGCATCGCAACCTCACTGCTTCCGAGATGCTGGCGCAGATCCCCGTTGCTCGACGCGAGCTGGCCGCAGGTGAGGAAATCACGAACTTTGTTTTCATGGGGATGGGCGAGCCGCTGGCAAATTACCCGCGCCTGGTGCGCACGCTCACGATAATGACTTCCGATTGGGGAATGGGCATCTCGCCGCGCAGGATCACGGTCTCGACGGTTGGTTTGGTCCCGATGATGGAGCGGCTGCTCAGCGAAACTCCGGTTAATCTGGCGGTCTCGCTGCACGCAACTACCAACGAGCTTCGCGACCGCCTCGCGCCGATCAACCAGCGCTATCCGCTTGAAGTTTTGCTCGACGCATGCCGGAATCTGCCGATCAAACGGCGCAGCCGGATCACGTTTGAGTACGTGATGCTGGCCGGGGTGAACGATTCGATTGCGGACGCGCGCCGCCTGGTGAAGTTGCTTGCGCCTTTGCGCGCGAAAGTGAACCTGATTTTTTACAATCCGCTGGCGGGGTCGGCGCTTGCGGCCAGCTCGCGCGCCGCGGTGGAGGCCTTTCAAGCGATCCTGAAGAACGGTAATTTGACCGCAACCATCCGCGAAAGCCGGGGGCTAGATATTGCGGCGGCATGCGGCCAGCTTTACGCCGAGCAGCACAATCCGGCCTGACGCCAGTTCAGGATCAACCCCAGAACCAAGATGCCACAGAACATACTCGGAGTGATCGGAGGCAGCGGCTTCTACCAGATGAAGGGCCTGGACAAGGTCGCGCTGAAGGAGCTCGAGACACCGTTCGGCCGTCCGTCCGATCCGTTTTACCAGGGACGAATCGGAGACACCGAGGTCGTTTTCCTCGCGCGACACGGCCGCGGTCATCGACTGTTGCCGTCCGAAATAAATTTTCGCGCCAATGTTTTCGGGATGAAGCAGCTCGGCGTGACCCATCTCGTTTCGGTGTCCACAGCGGGCAGCCTGAAAGAGGAAATTCATCCGGGCGAACTGGTAGTTCCAAATCAGTTTATCGATCGTACCATCAAACGCCCCATGACATTCTTCGGGGACGGGTTGGTGGCGCACGTTTCGATGGCCGATCCTGTGTGCGCAAATCTCGCGAGCGATCTGGCCGTCGCAGCGCGCGCGGGCGGCGCGGTGATTCATGACAGCGGGACCTATCTATGCATGGAAGGTCCACAATTCTCGACCCGCGCCGAGTCGAATCTTTTCCGCAGTTTTGGCGCCAGCGTCATCAGCATGACCGCGATGCAGGAAGCGCGGCTCGCGCGCGAGGCGGAGATGTGTTACGCGACGCTGGTGCTGGTGACGGACTACGATTGCTGGCACGATACGGCCGCGGCGGTGGATATCGGCGAGATCCTGCGCGTGATGAAGCTGAACGTGGACAAGGCGCAAAGCGCGGTGTCGGCGCTTGCGCACGCGCTTGGCAATCGTGCGCGGACCTGCGGGTGCCAGGACGCGCTCAAGAACACGATAATTACCGATCGCGCGGCAATTCCGCAGCGCTTGATCGACGACTTGCGTCCGCTGGTAGGCAAGTATCTCCAGGATGATCGAAATCCGGGGACGCTGAAGGTGCAATAGATGAGTATCGTTGTGGTCGGATTTCTAGCCTACGACACGGTCGAAACACCCAATGGAAAAGTCGTCGAAGTGATGGGCGGCGGCGCCAGCTACTTTTCGATAGCAGCTCGATTCTTTTCCCCGGTCAGCGTCGTCGCGGTGGTCGGTACGGACTATAAGGCCGAGGATTTCCAGTTGTTCACGGATCGGAATATCGATGTGCGCGGAGTAGTAAAACGCGAGGGGCAGACCACGCGATGGCACGGCCGTTATCACGAAGATATGAACGTGCGCGACACGGTCAAACTTTCGCTCAACGTGCTGGAAAACTTCACGCCGGAATTGCTGCCCGACCAATGCCGCGCAGACTACCTTTATCTGGCGCCAAACGATCCTGCGCTTCAGGAACACGTACTGGACCAGGTGCTTAGTCCCAAAGTAGTCACGGCCGATCTCTATGACTATTGGATCCAGAACACCCGCCCGGGCCTGGCCAAGGTGCTCGAGCGAATCCAGATACTGCTTTGCAGCGACAGCGAAGCGCGCACGCTTACCGGCGAGCACAACCTGGTGAAGGCGGGGCGCGCGATCCTGAAAATGGGTCCGGCCACCGTCCTGATCAAGCGCGGCGAGTATGGCGTGCTTCAGTTCAGCCGGGAAGGCATGTTCGCGGTGCCCGCATATCCGCTGGAAGAGGTAGTCGATCCTACCGGGGCGGGCGATACGTTTGCGGGCGGCATGATGGGCTTGCTGGCGCGACACGGGCGGATCACAGAATCGTCGCTGCGCACGGCGGTCGTGTACGGCAGCGTGATGGCGTCGTTCGTTGTTGAACGCTTCTCGCTGGAGAGGCTATTAGCTCTGACTTGGGAAGAGATAGATAATCGCTATCGAGAGTTTATCAATCTAATCGACTCTCATCATTCGAGATGGACTACTCAGTAGTTATTCCGCTCTACAACGAGCGGGATAACCTCGCCCCGCTGCATGCAGAGTTGAGCCGCGTGATGCAGACGCTCGGACGCGCCTACGAACTCGTGTTCGTGGACGACGGCAGCATCGACGGGAGCATCGAGGTGCTGCGTGAGATTAAGTCGGCGGACAAACAGGTGCGCGTGATCTCGCTGGCGCGCAACTCCGGACAGACGGCGGCGCTGGCCTGCGGCTTTGCGCACGCTACCGGCGACGTAATAATCGCGATCGACGGTGACG
Source organism: Candidatus Binatus sp. (assembly GCF_036567905.1). Classification (NCBI taxonomy): domain Bacteria; phylum Candidatus Binatota; class Binatia (SeqCode); order Binatales (SeqCode); family Binataceae (SeqCode); genus Binatus (SeqCode); species Binatus sp. (SeqCode). The sequence continues at coordinate 27,917 of NZ_DATCTO010000054.1, read as the reverse complement.
GACAAAACGATCCTGCCGACATCCCGCGGCTGCTGGCCAAGCTCGATCAAGGCTACGATTTGGCCAGCGGCTGGCGCACTGAGCGGTGGCAAGCGGAACGGTTTACGCGCCGGCTGCCTTCAATGGCGGCAAATTCGCTGATTTCGGCGATGACCGGCGTCAAGCTTCACGACTACGGCTGCACCTTCAAGGCCTACCGGCGGGAACTCGCGCGCAGTCTGCAGCTCTACGGCGAGATGCATCGATTTGTCCCGGCGATCGCGGCGGAGCAGGGTGCGCGAATCGCAGAAGTCGAAGTCGGATTTCGGCCGCGCCGCGCGGGCACCTCAAAGTATGGACTGTGGCGCATCGTGCGCACGTTGCTCGACCTAATCACCGTCAAATTTCTCTCGGGTTATTCCACCGCGCCGATACAAGTGTTCGGCCTGATCGGAATAGTGCTGGGCGGACTCGGCGGTCTATGGACCTTCATCCTGGTGCTGGAGAAGATACTACTGGGGCGCGAACTGGGTAATCGGCCGGCGCTGCTATTGGCAGTGTTGTTGGTAGTCGTCGGAGTGCAGTTTGTGAGTATCGGACTGCTGGGCGAGATGCTCGCGCGGACCTATCACGAATCGCAGGGGAAGCCGATCTACGTAATCAAGGAAGAATTCTAGAGGCTATCGATGAACATCGCAGTCGTGGGGAGCGGATATGTCGGACTGGTGAGCGGCACCTGCTATGCGGAAAGCGGCAACGAAGTATTCTGCGTTGACATCGACCAGCAGCGAATCGCCGAGCTTTGCGAGGGCAGGATTCCGATCTATGAGCCGGGGCTCGAAGAGCTGGTGCGCCGCAATTTGAAGGAGGGCCGGCTTCATTTCACCACCGACATCGCCAAAGCAGTCAAGCAATCGATGGTCTCGTATATTGCGGTCGGCACTCCGATGAGCGCGTCGGGCGCGGCGGATTTGAGCGCGATCTTCCAGGCGGCCGAGGATATCGCAAAAGCGATCACCGGCTATCACATCGTGGCGATCAAGAGCACCGTTCCGGTTGGCACCAACGACCGGGTGCGGGAAATCGTCGGCCGCTTCGCCAAACATCGCGCTGACGTGTGCTCGGTCCCGGAGTTTCTCAAGGAAGGCTCCGCGATAGAAGATTTCATGCGGCCGGACCGGGTCGTGATCGGAAGCCTGAGCGAGCAAGCGACGGCTATCCTCAAGGAAATTCACAACCCCTTCGTGCGCACCGACAATCCGATCCTCGTAATGGATCCGCGCTCGGCGGAGCTGACCAAGTATGCGTCCAACGCGATGCTTGCGATGCGCATCTCGTTCATCAACGAGATGGCGAATCTGTGCGACGCCGTGGGCGCCGACATCAATGCCGTCCGCCGCGGACTCGGCTCCGACAAACGCATCGGCCCGTCGTTCCTGTTTCCCGGTGTCGGTTATGGCGGTTCATGCTTTCCCAAGGACGTGCAGGCGATGATTCATATCGGCAGCGAGCACAACCTTGACTTCGCACTTTTGCGCGCGGCGGAAGCGGTGAATTCCCGGCAGAAGCGGCTGATTCCCGCGCGCGTGAAGCAGCATTTCGGACAAAACCTGAGCGGCCGGGCGTTTGCGATTTGGGGGCTTGCCTTCAAGCCGCGCACCGACGACATGCGTGAAGCGCCGGCGCTGGTGGTGATCGAGGAACTGCTGCAGGCGGGTGCGAAATGCCGGGTGCACGACCCCGAAGCGCTGGAAAATGCGCGCAAGATTTTTGGCGATCGCGTCACCTACCACAAGACCAACTACGAGGCGCTCACCGGCGCCGACGCGCTGCTGATTCTGACCGAGTGGAACGAGTTCCGGCATCCCAACTTTCAGCGCATCAAGGCCGAACTCAAACAGCCGGTGATATTCGACGGCCGGAACCTGTATGATCCAGAACTGATGAAGGCGCTCGAGCTGCGGTACTACTCGGTCGGACGCCACCCGGTTTAGGTCAAGGACGCTTCGATGAGAATTCTGGTGACCGGCGGCGCCGGCTTTATCGGCTCGCACACGGTGGATGCGCTGGTCGCGTCCGGCGCCGGCGAAGTGTCGGTGCTGGACGATCTTTCCACCGGCAAGCGCAGCCAGGTGAACGCGAAAGCCACGCTCTATCAAACCGATCTGCGCGACGCCGCGGCGGTTGCGTCCGTCGTCGAGCAGGCGCGCCCCGAGATTATTTTCCATCTGGCGGCGCAGATGGACGTGCGGCGTTCGGTCGCCGATCCTGCGTTCGACGCGCAAGTGAACCTGGTCGGATTTCTCAACCTGATCGAATCGGCACGCCGCCACGGCTTGAGGCGCGTGATCTTTTCTTCGACTGGCGGCGCGATTTACGGCGAGCAGGACGAATTCCCGTGCACCGAGGAGCATCCGCGCCGCCCGGTAAGTCCCTACGGCGTCGCCAAGCTGGCGACCGAAGCCTATCTGTTCTTTTACAAGGTCGAGTACGGAATCGACTACCTGGCGCTGCGATTCGGCAACGTTTACGGGCCGCGCCAGGATCCGCACGGCGAAGCCGGCGTAGTTGCGATCTTCTGCGGACGAATCCTCGACGGCAAGCCCGTGACGATTTACGGCGACGGCACGCAGACCCGCGACTACGTTTACGTCGGCGACGTGGTGCGGGCCGTGGTCGCGGCTGCGAAATCGAGCGCGTCGGGAATCGCGCTCAACATCGGCACCGGGGTCGAGACCAACGTGAACGATCTTTATTCCACGCTCGCAGGCATCGCCGATTTCCCGACCCGGGCGGAGCATGCGGCGGCGCGTCCCGGCGAACAAAAGCGCTCCGTCATATCGCCGGCGCGCGCCGGGCGGGAGCTTGGCTGGCGTCCCGAAAAGAAGCTGGCGGATGGACTCGAAGAGACGTTCAAATATTTCAAGCAGCAGCGGGCCCGCTCGAGTTGAAATGACCGAAGCCGCCTCGATTCGCAATTTTTCGATCATCGCGCATATCGATCACGGCAAGTCCACGCTGGCCGATCGAATCCTCGAGCGCACCGGCGCGCTCACGCTGCGCGAGTCGAAGGATCAGTTTCTGGACTCGATGGACCTCGAGCGCGAGCGCGGAATCACGATCAAGGCGCGCTCGGTGCGGCTGAATTACACGGCCAAAGATGGAAAGGTCTACGTGCTGAACTTGATCGATACGCCCGGTCACGTCGATTTCGCCTACGAAGTTTCGCGCAGCCTGGCCGCGTGTGAGGGCGCGCTGCTGGTGGTCGATGCGAGCCAGGGCGTCGAGGCACAAACGCTCGCCAACGTTTATCTCGCGCTCGATCACGGGCTCGAAATTATTCCGGTGATCAATAAAATCGATCTGCCCAGCGCGGATGTCGGGCGCACCAGGCATCAAATCGAAGAAATCATCGGGCTCGATGCCTCCGAGGCGATTCTTACCAGCGCCAAGGAGGGCGTGGGCATCGACGATGTCCTCGAAGCGATCGTCGCGCGAATCCCCGCGCCCAAAGCCACCGGCGAGGACGCCGTCCGCGCGCTCATCTTCGACAGTTGGTACGACGTGTACGAGGGCGTGATCGGATTGGTCCGCGTCTTCGGCGGCGAACTCCGCGTCGGGATGAAAGTTCGGCTGATGGGCACCGACAAGCTGGGCGAAGTGATGCGCCTAGGGCATTTCACGCCGCACGAACGGCCCACCGGTGCGCTCGGTCCGGGCGAGGTCGGCTTTGTCGTGGCGGGAATCAAAACCGTCGCGGACATGCGGGTGGGCGACACGATTACCGATGCGGACAATCCCGCGGTGGCGCCGCTGCCGGGCTTCAAGGAATTGAAGCCGATGGTGTTCGCGGGCCTGTATCCGACCGAGGCGAATCAGTACGGCGCGCTGCGCGACGCGATCGAAAAGCTGCGGCTCAACGATGCGAGCCTCATCTGCGAGCCCGAGACCTCGCAGGCGCTCGGCTTCGGTTTTCGCGCCGGATTCCTGGGCTTGCTGCACATGGAAATCGCGCAGGAGCGCCTCGAACGCGAATTCGGAATCAACCTGATCGTGACCGCGCCCACCGTCGCCTACCAGGTGCGCACTGTTTCGGGCGGGCTGATGACGGTGGACAATCCCGCGCATCTGCCCGATGAGAACACGATCGAGGCGATCGAGGAGCCGTTCATTCTCACTTCTATCCACATGCCCGAGGAGTACCTCGGCGCGGTGATGAAGCTGTGCGAAGACCGGCGCGGCATCCAGCGCGATCTGCGTTTCCTGGGTGAAAAGCGCGTGATCCTGCACTACGAATTGCCGCTCGCCGAGATCGTCTTCGATTTTTACGATCGGCTGAAATCGGTGAGCCGCGGATACGCGTCGTTGGACTACGAGTTTCTGGACTTTCGTGCCGGGCCTCTGGTTAAATTGGACATTCGAATTAATGGCGAGGTGGTGGACGCGCTTTCAATTATCGTGCATCGCGACAAGTCCTACGAAAGGGGCCGGGCGTTGTGCGAAAAGATGCGCGAGCTGATTCCGCGCCAGATGTTCGAAGTCGCGATTCAAGCCGGGATCGGCTCCAAGATTATCGCGCGGGAATCCGTGAAGGCGCTGCGCAAGAACGTCACCGCCAAGTGCTACGGCGGCGATATCACGCGAAAACGAAAGCTGCTCGAGAAGCAAAAGGAAGGCAAGAAGCGGATGAAGCAGGTGGGGCGGGTCGAGATTCCACAAGAGGCTTTCCTGGCCCTGCTCAAGGTCGGGGAGTAGGGCGATCGTGGCCGAACCAGCGCGCAACATTCCCAAAGCACAGCCGCAAAACGCCGGCGAGACCGCCAATCGCGCGCCCGCGCAGAAGTCCGCCGCCCGCGAGTATGGCGAGGCGATGTTCATCGCGCTCGTGCTCGCGATCTTCATCCGCACGTTCTTCGTGCAGGCGTACAAAATTCCGTCGGGCTCGATGGAACCGACGCTGCTCATAGGCGACCATATACTGGTCAACAAGATTGTTTACGGGCTGCGGATGCCGGACTCGATTTTAGGCCTCGCGGTCCCCGGCCTCCCATTGGGCGAGTACGTTTTTCATCTCGCGCCGGTGCATCGCGGCGACGTCGTGGTGTTCGTCTTTCCGCCCGATCGCAGCAAGGATTTCATCAAGCGCGTGATCGGCGTCGCCGGCGACACGATTGCAGTGAAGAACGGCGTCGTCTGGCTCAACGGTTCCGAGATGCCCGACCCGCACCGGCACTGGGAGGTCGCCGCGCAGGATCGATCGCCCGTCTCGCCGCGCGACAACTTCGGACCCGTAACTGTCCCGCCGGGCAAGCTGTTCATGATGGGCGATAATCGCGATCGCAGCTACGACAGCCGCTTTTGGGGCTTCGTCGATCTCAACGACGTCGAGGGACGCGCCATGGTCATCTATCTGCCGTGGAATGAGGAGAAGGCGGATAGCGCCTCGATCCTGAGTGACATCTTCTTGTGCTTCGAGTACATCAGATGGAATCGACTCGGCATGCTCGTGCACTAGACCGAAAACCGAAAAGGGATATCAGGTGGCGGACGAAGCGGTAAACAGGATTGGCGCGATCCTCGAGGAGCTGGGGGCGCGATTCGATCTTGTGGTCGAGGCAGTCTCGGGTTTCGGCGGACGCCTGGACGCGCTGCGCGACGAGATCTTCGAACAGTTCGCGGAAGTCGGTGGGCAGATCCGCTTCCTGTCCGAGCAAATTGCCGAGAATCGGCTGGGTATCGTCGCGACGCGCGACGATCTCGGCGCTGAGATCGTGCGGCTGGGCGAGGCGCTTGGCAAGGCGCGCATCGAGTTCCGCGACGAACTGGCCGCCGCTGAGAAGGGACTTCGCGGCGATTTTGCCGCCCGCGCCGTCGAGTTCCGCGAACAAGCCGCGCGCGCGGTCGCGTCCGCCGCCAAGCAGGCGACGGACTCAGGCGGCGAGACGACCAAGATTCTCAAGCGGGAAATCGCGGCGTCGGCGGAGCTCGCGGCAAAAAAACTCGGCGCCGAACTCAAGCAAACCAGCAAATCGCTGGCCAATCTCGCGCGCAAGTTCGACCGCTTCGACGACCGGATTACGGTTCAGACCCGCGACCAGGATCAACGCTTGAGAAAACTCGAGCGCAAGCGGGGCGCATAGCCCGCGTCGCGCTGCGGAGCGGAATTGAGCGCAGGGGTTGACCGCACTCTTCGGCGATCGTAAATTCTAGTCACCTTTAACCCGCTACTGAGATAGCGAAAAGGGACGACAATGAAAGTGTACATTTGCGGACCCGGCTGTTTTCGCAGTCGGGATTTTTTTTGGGCATCGCGATGAGCGCCGCGCCCAACATCGTACTCGACGCCGCTCAGCTCGGGCGCTCGCTCAAGCGGATCGCGATGGAGATAGCCGAGCGCAACGGCGGCGCGGACAACATCGTGCTGGTCGGAATCGTCCGGCGCGGCGCCACGCTCGCCGAACGGATCGCCGACGAGTTGCGCGCCAACGGCAGGCGCGAGGTCCCCGTCGGTACGCTGGACATCTCTTCCTACCGCGACGACGGCAAGGGCTTGCCCGGCGATCCCCGGCTAATCGGCCGCGACATTCCTTTTTCCCTCGACGCCAAGCGTGTCGTGCTCGTTGACGACGTGCTCTACACCGGGCGAACCGTGCGCGCCGCGCTCGACGCGATCTCCGATCTGGGCCGGGCGGAATCGGTACAGCTCGCCGTTCTGGTCGATCGCGGAGAGCGGGAGCTTCCGATTCGCGCCGACTACGTGGGCAAGAACATCCAAGCCCCGCACGGCCAGCGCGTTTACGTGCGCCTGGCTGAGATCGACGGCGCGGACGCGGTCGTGGTTGGCAACGCAAACGTAAAATGAGGTCGAGCATCCGCGCGCGATGAGGGACGAACGATACCGTGTCACGGCTGGCAAAATTTGACGTCGTCTCGATCGAGGATCTCGAAACCTCGGACATCGAACGCGTATTAGCGCTCGCCGACGGCTTTGCCGCCCAGCTCGCGCACGGCGATCAGATCACGACCGCTGCCGGACTGATCATGGCGACGCTGTTCTACGAACCCTCCACGCGCACGCGGCTCAGCTTCGAGTCGTCGATGCATCGGCTCGGCGGCGCCGTGATCAGCTCGGCTGATATGCGCGCGAGCTCCGCCGCCAAGGGTGAGAGTCTGGCCGATACCGTGCGCGTCGTCGCCGGCTATGCTGACCTGATCGTGCTGCGCCATCCGCATGACGGCGCGGCGCGCGTGGCCGCGGAGTATGCGCCATGCCCGGTGCTGAACGCAGGCGACGGCAGCGGCGAGCATCCCACGCAGACGCTTTGCGATCTCTACATTCTGCGCAAAAAGAAGGGCCATCTGAAGGGACTCACCGTCGCGCTATGCGGCGACTTGAAGTTTGGCCGCACGGTGCATTCGCTGATCTACGCGCTCGCGCGTTTCGGCGCCAACATCGTCGCCGTGCCGACCAGCGGAATGGACATTCCGGACTACGTCCTCGAACGGCTGGCCGCCGAGCGCCACTACAGCTTGTCAACCGTCACGATGGATGAACTCAAGTCGTTGGCGGGCGGCCTCGACGCTCTTTATCTGACCCCCAGCGCGCCGCATCAGATGGCGCTCTTTACCGGCGACGGGACGCTTCGACAAATCCCGGCGGCCGAGCCTCCGGCCGCTCTCGATGCATTCTACGTCACGCGCTTGCAGAAGGAGCGCATGTCGGGGAAGGAGGCCGATCCCGCGGCGTATGTCCGCTTCGACGCGCGCGCTCTTCGCACCAGCCGCACGCAGGAAGCCGTCGTGATGCATCCGCTGCCGCGCCTGGGCGAGCTGGCGTACGAGCTCGATGCCGATCCGCGTGCGGTTTACTTCGAGCAGGCTGCTGCCGGCGTACCGGTGCGAATGGCGTTGATCGCATTGCTCATGGAGAAAGCCGCCAGCGCATCCGTCGGTCCGCGGCCGATGGCCGAGGCGATTCGCTTCAAGGCCGAGCCGCCGCCGCGATGCGCCAATCTCAACTGCGTCACCCGCTTCGAGGGCGCCTACCTGGCTCCGCGATTCACGCTCGGGCGCAGCATGGATACCACCGTACTCGCGTTGAAGTGCGGCTTCTGCGAACGCGAACTGAAGACTGAATACGTTGGTCATGCGCGATCCCATCGCTACTATCGCTTCGACGAAAACCTGCAAGGCTATGTCCGCCAATGGATCGAAGAAGGCTCGCTGGCCGTATTCGACAGCGTGAAGCAGGCCGAAGAGGCCGGCTACGAGCCCTACCGGCGCGGTCCGCAGCGCGAAATTATGAATGAAAAGGAAGTCGTTGGCGCGATCGATTCGCTCGCCGACCAGGTGATTGCCGATGTCCACGATATGCCGGCAGTGTCGATTGTGGGCGTCGTCAGTCATGGCGCGATGCTCGCGCTGCGGCTGCGCGACCTGATCGGACTGAAGACCGGCGTTCTTCCTCCGTGCGCGGCGCTCGATGCGTACAAACCGGCTGACGCGTTGCATCCGATCGACGGCGCCGAGAATTTCAGCGTCGAAGACCGCATAATAATCCTTGTCGATGACGTGATTAACAGCGGCTGGACCGTGCAACGCGCGATGGCGACGATCTGGCAGCGCGGGCGTCCGGCTGCGGTCAAACTGGCGGTTCTGATCGATCGCGGGCATCGCGCCGTCCCGATTCGGCCAAACTATGTCGGCAAGAATATCCCGACCTCGCGCGGCGAGCGCGTGCAGGTGCGCCTCGCCGCGGCCGGCACGGAGAGCAAATCGCGCGATCGCGTAATGATCTATTCAATCGTCGAACCGCTGAAAGAACCCGAGGCGGCGCATTGAACGCAATCCTGCTCAGGGGAGGACGGGTGATCGATCCCGCCAGCGCACTCGACGGACAGTATGACTTGCTGGTGCGCGAGGGCGAGATTGCGGCGGTCGAACGGGCCGGGACTCGGATAAATTTGCACGATGCAAGTTTAGTTGATGCGAGCGGATGCTGGATCGTGCCCGGGCTTATAGATCCGCATGTACATTTGCGCGACCCCGGCTTCCCCGAAAAGGAAACGATCCTGACGGGTTTGCGGGCCGCCGCCGCCGGCGGTTTTGCGACCGTGGCGGCGATGGCGAACACCTCGCCGGCCAACGACAGTCCCGCGATTACCCGCTACATGCTCGAGCGCGCCGGGGAAGCCCATTGCGCGCGGCTGGTGCCGGTTTCGGCGGTCACGCAAGGGCTGCGCGGGATTGAGCCGGTGAATTTCGCCGCGATGGTTGACGCGGGTGCGCGGCTGTTTTCCGACGATGGGATTCCGATCGATGATGCGGCGGTCCTGTCACGCGCGTTGGATGAAACCGTGCGGCTTGGATATGCGGTTGCGCTGCATGAAGAGGATCGCGCGCTGTCATGCGGTGGAGCGTTGAACGCCGGCGCGGTAGCCGAGCACTTGGGCGTCAGCGGCTATGCGCATTCGGCGGAACCGCAACGCGTGCGCCGCGATCTCGCGATAGCGATCGGCTCGGGCGCGGCGGTTCATGTCGCCCACGTATCGACCGCCGAGTCACTCGAACTCATCCGCGCCGCGCGCCAACGTGGCGCGCAAGTCACCTGCGAGGTGACGCCGCATCATTTCACGTTGGACGAAAGCGCCGCGCTGACCTGGGGGCCAAACGCGAAAATGAACCCGCCGCTTCGCAATCGCGACGATCTCGAAGCGCTCCACGCGGCGATTCGCGACGGCACCGTTGACATGATCGCGACCGACCATGCGCCGCACGATCCGAAATCGAAGCGGATGGAGCAACTCGGCGCCTTTTTCGGCCCGGGGCGCCACGCGGGGCATCTCGAGCACGACGCAGCCGAGCTGTTCGCGCACGCGGCAAACGGAGTCGTGGGTCTCGAGACCTCGCTCGGACTTGCACTCGACCTGGTGCATCGATCTTTGATCGAACCGGCGCGCCTGGTCGAGATGATGTCGATCAATCCCGCAGCGCTGCTGCGGCTGAAGGCAGGTACGCTTGCGGTTGGCGCGGTCGCGGACATCACGATAATCGATCCCAATCTCGAGTGGACCGTTGCACCGGAAAAATTCCTGTCAAAGAGCCGAAACACTCCGTTCGCGGGGATGCGGCTGAAGGGCAGGGCGGTGCTGACTATCGTTGCGGGCGAAATCGTCTTCGACGGGAGGAAGGCGTAGCGAATCGATGAACAAGGGACGCGAAGCGATACTGGCGCTGGCCGACGGGCGAATTTTCCGCGGCCGCGCATTTGGCGCGGTGGGCGAGACCGTGGGCGAAGCGGTCTTCAACACCGCGATGACCGGCTACCAGGAAGTGCTGACCGACCCGTCGTACAAGGGCCAGCTGGTCTGCATGACTTATCCGGAAATCGGCAACGTCGGAATCAACGCCGAGGACGCAGAGTCGCGGCGCCTGTACCTGGAGGGTTTCATCGTCAAGGAATACTGGGAGCGGCCGTCGAACTGGCGCTCGGAAATGGCGCTTGGAAAGTACCTGGAAGAGGCGGGCGTGGTCGGTATCGAGGGCATCGACACGCGCGCGCTGGTCCGCCATTTGCGCACGCGCGGCGCGCAGGAAGCGGTGATATCGAGCGTCGATCTGGACTCCGAGTCGTTGGTGCGCAAGGCCAAGGCGTCGCCGGGACTGATCGGCCGCGATCTTGTGAAAGAGGTCACCTCCGCCGAGGCCTACGATTGGGACTTCGGGGATTGGAAATTGGGGCGCGGCCACGTCCGCGTGAGCCACGAAGCGATGCGCGATGCGCCCACGGTTATCGCGCTCGACTACGGAATCAAGCTGAACATTCTGCGCCGGCTGGTCGCGACCGGCTTTCGCGTGAAGGTGATCCCGGCGGCGTCGAGCGCGGAGCAGATCCTCGCGCACAACCCCGACGGAATTTTCCTGTCGAACGGACCCGGCGACCCTGCAGCGCTGCCGTACGCTTACAGAGCCATCGCAGGCGTATTGGGCAAGAAGCCGGTGTTCGGCATCTGCCTTGGCCATCAGTTGATCGGGCTGGCGCTGGGCGGCAAGACTTACAAGCTCGATTTCGGCCATCATGGCGCCAATCATCCGGTGATGGACTTGCGCACCCGGCGCGTCGAGATCACGGCGCAGAACCATGGCTTCGCGGTCGATGACGAGTCATTGAGAAGACGCGCGAAGCTTTCCCACCTGAACCTGAACGACAACACCGTCGAAGGCCTGCAGGGAACCGGAGTGCCGTTCTTTTCCGTGCAGTACCATCCCGAGGCCTCGCCCGGGCCGCACGATTCGAGCTACCTGTTTGCGCGATTCAAGAAACTGGTTGAAGCGTTTCCGCGTTACGGCGCGCAGGCGCTGGACCGGGTCCTTGCCGCCGAGGCATCGGCGCAATGACCAGATCAAGCCATCGACTCGATCCAGGTTCGACCTATTGGGACTACCAAGTTGCCGCTTCGTAAAGATTTGAAATCGGTGTTGCTGATTGGCTCTGGGCCAATCGTCATCGGGCAGGCGTGCGAGTTCGATTACTCGGGCACGCAGGCGGTCAAAGCGCTGCGCGAGGAAGGGCTGAGGCTCGTCCTGGTCAATTCGAACCCGGCGACGATAATGACCGATCCGGACCTGGCGGATCGCACCTATATAGAGCCGATGACGCTCGCGGTGCTGACGAAAATTATCGAGCGCGAACGTCCGGACGCGATCCTGCCGACCGTCGGCGGGCAGACCGCGCTGAACCTGGCGATAGAGCTTGCCGAGGCGGGCGTACTCGATCGATTCAACTGCGAACTTATCGGAGCGAAGCTCGGGGCGATCAAGAAGGCCGAGGATCGCGACCTGTTCAAGCAGGCGATGTTGAAAATCGGGCTCGAGGTGCCGCGTTCCGCCATTGCGCGTTCGGCGGCCGATGGCGAGCGGGTGCTGGGCGAGCTTGGCCTGCCGGTGATCATCCGGCCATCGCGAACGCTGGGCGGAACGGGAGGTTCGATCGCGCGCGAACTCGACGACTATCGCGCCAAGGTGGCGTACGGACTCGAACAATCGCCGAGCCACGAAGTGCTGATCGAGCAATCGGTCGAAGGCTGGAAGGAATTCGAACTCGAGGTGATGCGCGACACGGCGGACAACGTCGTGATCATCTGCTCGATCGAGAATCTGGATCCGATGGGCGTGCACACGGGCGATTCGATAACGGTGGCGCCCGCGCAGACGCTGACCGACAAGGAATACCAGATCATGCGCGACGCGGCGATTCGCATCATCCGCGAAATCGGCGTCGATACCGGCGGATCGAACATTCAGTTTGCGATCGAACCGAGTACCGGACGGATGGTCGTGATCGAGATGAACCCGCGGGTGTCGCGGAGTTCGGCGCTGGCGTCGAAGGCGACCGGATTTCCAATTGCCAAGATCGCGGCGCGGCTGGCAGTGGGCTACCGTCTCGACGAGATTCCCAACGACATCACGCGCATGACGCCGTCGTGCTTCGAGCCGACGATCGACTACGTGGTCACCAAGATTCCGCGCTTCACCTTCGAGAAGTTTCGCGGCGCGGCCGACGAACTGGGGCCGCAAATGAAGTCGGTCGGCGAGGCGATGGCGATAGGGCGGACCTTCAAGGAGTCGCTGCAGAAGGCGCTCCGCTCGCTCGAAACAGGCTCGTATGGGCTGGAAAGCGGGCTCTCAAAGCCACCGGGCGCTCACGCGGCGGCGCAAATTTGCGCGCAGCTCGCGACCGCCAGCAGCCATCGGTTGTATCATCTGGCGGACGCTTTGCGGCTGGGGATAACGCGGGCGGAAGTTTATCAGCTGAGCAAAATCGATCCGTGGTTTATCGACGCGGTCGCGGAGCTGGTGGCAGAGGAAAAGCGCGTCACGCGCGAGCCGCTTGGCGCGGCATATTTCCGGGAGTTCAAGCCGATGGGATTTTCCGATCGGCGAATCGCGGAGCTGCGCGGGATCGATGAAGCGGCGGTGGCGTCGGCGCGGCGCCAAGCGGGAGTAAGCCCGGTTTTTAAATCGGTGGACACCTGCGGCGCGGAATTCGAGGCGTTCACGCCCTACCTCTACTCGACTTACGAAGGCGAGGATGAGGCGCCGCCGACCGCGCGCAAGAAGGTGATCATTTTGGGCGGCGGCCCGAACCGGATAGGCCAGGGGATCGAGTTCGACTACTGCTGCGTGCACGCGAGCATGGCGCTCAAAGAGGGCGGCTTCGAAACGATCATGGTCAACTGCAACCCCGAGACCGTCTCGACCGATTACGACATCTCGGATCGCCTGTACTTCGAGCCGCTGACCTTCGAGGACGTGATGGCGATTGCGGAGCGCGAGAAGCCGGTCGGCGTAATCGTGCAGTTCGGCGGGCAGACGCCGCTCAAGCTCGCGGTGCCGCTGGAGCGGGCGGGCGTGCCGATTCTCGGGACAAGTCCCGATGCGATAGACCGCGCCGAGGATCGCGAGCGATTCAACGCGATGGTGACGCGGCTCGGGCTGCGCCAGCCCGAGGGCGTGCTGGCGCGCGGCCTGGAGGATGCGATCGCGGGCGCATCCAAGGTCGGCTACCCGGTGCTGATCCGGCCATCGTACGTGCTGGGTGGCCGCGCGATGGAGGTAATCCCAAACGAAGAAGAGCTGCGCAGATACGTCACGCAGGCTCTGCAAGCCTCCGAGCGCCATCCGCTGTTGATAGATCGCTACCTGCAAGGCGCGATCGAAGTGGACGTCGACGCGATTGCCGACGGCGAGACGGTCGTGATCGGCGGAATAATGGAGCACGTCGAGCACGCCGGGATTCATTCGGGGGACAGCGCGTGCGCGATTCCGCCGACCACGCTGAGCGCCGCGATCCAGCACGAGCTGATCGCGCAGACCAAAATGCTGGCGCGCGAACTCGGCGTGATCGGGCTGATCAATATTCAGTACGCGATTTACGGGGGCGAAGTCTTTATCCTGGAAGTCAATCCGCGCGCGTCGCGCACGATTCCGTTCGTCAGCAAGGCGATCGGCGTGCCGCTGGCGAAGTATGCCGCGCTGGTGATGGCGGGGAAGAAGCTCAGCGAGATTGGGTTCACGACGCAGCGCGTGCCGACTCACGTCGCGGTCAAGGAGTCGGTGTTTCCGTTCGGACGATTCCCGGGCGTCGATACAATTCTGGGACCGGAGATGAAATCGACCGGCGAAGTAATGGGAATCGACACGACGTTCGCGATGGCGTTCGCCAAGGCGGAGCTGGCGGCGTCGTCGAATCTGCCGGATGGCGGGCTGGTGTTCATCAGCGTCCGTGATGAAGACAAGCGATACCTCGAGCCGATAGCGCGCGGGCTGGCTGCTATGGGATTCGATCTGATCGCGACGGGCGGGACCGCGAATCATATTCGAAATCTCGGGCTCAAATGCGAACGCGTCAACAAGGTGCTCGAAGGCAGCCCGCACATAGTGGACGCGATGAAGGATGGGCGGATCGCGATGGTCGTCAACACGCCGGACGCCAGCGGCACGAAGGATTCGTTCTCGATTCGGCGCACCGCGCTGGAACTTCGGCTGCCGTATTTCACTACGATGGCAGGGGCGAAGGCGGCGGTCGAAGGAATCTTCGCGCTGAAGCACGAACCCTTCGAGGTGCGCGCACTGCAGGATTACCATCGGCAGAAGTAGCGGGCACGGCCAGCGGGGGAAGAACTTAATTGAATGCGAAACGCACCGTGGGTTTCACGCTTCCTTGGGCAGGGGCCAGCCCCCGCACCTCAGTCAAGGAAGAAGATGCGGCCTGACGGCCTGTTAGAAGGGGTAATCGGACAGAAGCGGGGGGCGCTTGGAATCGACAGTCCGGTTGCCGCAATGGCGGGGATCGGTCCCAAGCGCGCGGCGGCTCTGGAAGCGCGCGGGATCGTGACCGCGGGCGACCTCGTCTTTCATCTGCCGGCGCGTTACCAGGACTGGCGCGAGCGCACGCCGGCTGAAGATCTCCGCGTCGGAAACATCGTCGTCGTCGAAGGCGACCTCGGCAAGATTTCCGAGCGGCCGATGCGCGGTTCGCGGTGGCGCCGGCTCGCGTCGGGATGGCTCACCGTGAGCGGGATGCAGATTCGGGTCGTGTGGTTCAACCTGCCTGCCTACATGCGCGGCTATCTTCCCGGCGGCGAGCGCGTGTTGGTCCGCGGGCGAGTCGCGGCCGGGGCCGCCGGCGGAATCGAGATAGTGCAACCGGAGTTGCATCCGCTGTCGGATGGTCAGCCGAAAGCGATCCGCCCGGTTTACCGCATCCCTTCGATAGTCGGGCAGCGGCTGTTCGCAAGCCTGGTCGCGCGCGTGCTGGTCGAGACAGGCAACTCGATCCGCGCAGCGATCCCCGACCAGGTGCGCGCCGAAGTTCCGGCGGTTCGCGACGCGCTCAGCTACATTCACGATCCGCCGCCCGATGCTGACTTCGAGGCCCTGGCGAACGGAGAATCGCGCGGCCATCTGGCGCTCGCGTTCGATGAATTGTTTGCGTTCGAGCTGGCGCTTTCGATTGAACGCATCCGCAGCTCGCGCCGCGCCGGAATTGCGCTCGATGGCTTGCGCAGCCTCAGCGCGAGGATGATCGATGAGGCGCCGTTTGCGCTGACCGGATCGCAGTCGCGCGCGATAAACGAAATCGGCGCCGACCTTGCGCGGCCGAATCAGATGAACCGGATGCTGATGGGCGACGTCGGCAGCGGCAAGACGATTGTTGCGTTCTGGGCGATGATCCGGGCGGTCGAATGCGGGCATCAGGCGGCGATGATGGCGCCGACGGAACTGCTCGTCGAGCAGCATTACCGGGGATTCACGCGCGTGTGCGGACGGCTTGGAGTAAACAGCGCGATCCTCACGGGCGGCGTGACCGGTGCGGCGCGCAGCGAGACTTTGCGCGGGCTCGCCAGCGGCGAAATCGGTGTCGTGTTCGGAACCCATGCGCTGATACAGGAACGGGTGCGAATGCGCGGACTCGCGCTCGGCGTGATCGACGAGCAGCATCGATTCGGCGTTTTTGATCGCGCGAAGATGAAAGCATTGGGCCCGAAGGCGAATCTGCTGATGATGACGGCGACGCCGATTCCGAGAAGTTTGGCGATGAGCCTGTTCGCAAACCTCGACGTATCGTTTCTCGACGAACTGCCGGCGGGCCGGACGCCGATCGCGACCGCGATTTGCGCCGAGAACGATATCGCGCGCGTGCATGAGGAGCTGCGCGCCGAGATCGGCGGCGGCGGACGCGCGTACTATGTGGTGCCGTTTATCGAAGGCGACGAAGACGAAGCCAAGTCGGTATCCGCCACGGCGGCGCGCCTTAAGAAGGGGGCGTTGCACGGCGCGAGGGTCGGCACGATGCACGGCAGGATGACTGCTGCGGAAAAGGATCGTGCGATGCGTGAATTTCGCGACGGCGCGATCGACGTCCTGGTCTGCACGACAGTGGTCGAGGTGGGAATCGACGTGCCGGAGGCGACGGTAATCGTGGTGGTCGCGGCAGAGCGCTACGGCCTCGCGCAATTGCATCAGCTGCGCGGCAGGGTGGGGCGCGGCGAGAAGCCGTCGCGATGCTGCCTGGTGGCGTCGAGCGACGCGGACGAACCGGCGCTGGAGCGCCTCGCGGTCATGCGCGAAAGCATGACGGGCGCGGAGGTTGCGGAGGCCGACTTGCGGCTGCGCGGTCCGGGCGATTTGCTCGGCGCGCGGCAGACCGGGGCGCTGCCGCTACGCTTCGTTCATCTAATTCGCGACCATCGCACGATCGAACGCGCGCGCAAGATGGCTGACGACTGGATCCGGCGCGATCCGTCGCTGGCGAGCCGGGAATCGCAAGGCGCGCGGGCGGCGGTCAGGAAAATGCTGGCGCTCGGATTCAGCCTCGGCGACGTAGGGTAGGGCGGCGCCCTATCGACCGGTTGACGCGGCGGAGGGCTCGATGCGCGCGGCGGCGCCGCCTGATTCGATCGTGCTGGCATTCCAAATGGCGGGCGCAAGGGTGCGGAAATAGTCCGCGCCCTCTCCGATCACGACCAGCACCGCCTTCGCGCGGGTATCGATGCGATGCGGGGTGGAGTCGCCGAGCAAGCGATCGAGCAAAGTCTGATAGACGACGGCGAAGTCGCTGGCGGTCTGCGCGTCGCTGAACGCGAGCATCCAGATCACGTTCACGTCTCGGCTTTCCTGCAGGATGATCATGCGGTCCGCGGTCCATCGCGAGGCGAGTCCGAGTTCATTGGATTGTTTGCCCAGATTGCGCTCGAGGATGACGCGCAGGAGCAGCTCGCCGTAAGTATCATCGTCGGCTTTTTTCCAGCCGCTCATGATCCGGTCGTAGCCGGCGAGCTCGATTCGCGGCTGAGGCGCGGGGTTGTCGAAGTAGAGCGCGGGATGCAGAATCTGGTGGCTGGACTGCGGCGGGTTGCGATAGAGCGCATCAACGCCAAGCCATCCACCACGGCGGAAAGCCTCGGCGACGAAGCGGGCGCCCTCGGAATATTGGAACAACAGCGGAACGCTGAGGCCCTCGGGCGTGCCGGGCGCCTCGGCGGCGAGCGCTTGCGGAAGGTCCTTGAGATTGTCAACCAGAGCGTCGGCGGTGCTGTCGTCCATCCTGCCCAGCGCGTAGGCGAACCCCGCAAGCGTCGCATCGCCTTCTGCGACAGACTTCAGCGCGAGCGCGCGATCGTCGTCGTCCTTCACTTTGTCGAGGCTCGATTCGAGATCGAAATTCTGATCCTGGAGCGCATGCGTCAGTTCATGCGCGAGCAGCATCTCGCCGACGACGTCGCGCTGAATCATGAACTGAGCCGCGCTGTTCCAGATGCCAAGATCGGCGCCGCCTTCGACCAGAACCATTTCCTTGCCATGCGGATTGTAAAAGCCCGCCACCTGGCTCTTAAGCAGCTTGAGCGACTCGGCCTTGAGATCGATCTGCGCGGGAAAGAGGCCGACGAGTGCGCCCGCGACGCCATCGGCCTCGAGCTGGTCGTCGGTGTAGTCGCGCATCAGGTCGGCCTCCATCATGGCCTCGGCCTCGTCCGCTGACTTGACGACGAGCGGGACCGGTTGCTTGAAGCGAAGCTGGCGAAGACTCTGGATGCCGGTCTCGATTTTTGCGGCCTGCCGCGAATTAATCCGGTCGCCGTTGACCAGCGAGTAGGCGCATCCCCAGACAAAGACCAGGGCGGTGGCAGCGCAGATTGGCCACCAGAGCCGTCGTGTGAAGTAGCTGGCTCGGCTGATCATTCGGTGACGATCACGACCGGAAGTCCAAAACTGGCGGAGTCGGCCGCGCGCGCCTCGGCGGCGGAGCGAGTCGCGAATGCGCCCATCCGTACACGGTAATAGTGGCGATGGTCGGCATCAAGCCGATCGACATGAACGTCGGCGTAGTAGGCAAGCAATTTGCGTCGCAGCTGCTCGGCGTTGCGTTGCTCGGAAAATGATCCTATCTGAACGAAGTAGCGCATCGGCGCGCCAACTGCGCGAGAGCCGGCCGGCTTGCTGATCAGCGAAATACGAACCCGCGCGGTGCCCTGGCCGAGCATCCCGATCATGCCCGCCGCCTTGCGCGAGAGATCGATCTTGCGGCCCTTGAGGAACGGCCCGCGGTCCGTAATCGTCACTTCGACGGAAAGGCCGTTGTCGAGATTCGTGACCATCACCCGGCTGCCCAATGGAAACGCGATGGAGGCCGCGGTAAGTTCCTCCTGGCTGTAAACCGACCCGTCCGAGGTTTTGTGGCCGTGGAATCCCGGTCCGTACCACGAGGCCATCCCGACTACCTGAGGCGTCGGAGTTGGCTTAGGCACGGCGACAGGCGGTGGGAGCGATGGAGGCGGAAGCTGGGCCGGACGGGACGTCGCACAGGCGGCGAAAAGCGCGCTCATCGCGATCGTCAAAGCGATCCGGCGGATGGCGCCGTGGTTTCGAATGCCGGACACGTCAACTAACCCAAGCCGGATTATAAATACCCGGCATTGGCGGCATAAGGCCGCACCATGTTGACCGATGTCGACCGAGGCGCTTCGAGAGCCGTCGATGGCGTGGTAGCATCTCGAATGTTTAACACAACCGCGGGATAAGGGCTGCGATGCTGCGGACAAGGCAGGAGCTCGAGGAAATAGAGGCGCGGACGCTGGCGCCGTATGCGATGGCGTCGCGGGCCAGTCGCGGCCGCCGCTTTCCCGAACCCGAACATCCGATGCGCACCGTTTTTGCGCGCGACCGTGACCGGGTTATCCATTCGGCCGCGTTTCGGCGCCTCGAATACAAAACGCAGGTCTTTGTCAATCACGAAGGCGATTACTACCGCACCCGGCTGACTCATACGCTCGAAGCCGCGCAAATAGCGCGCACCGTAGCGCGGGCGCTGGGTCTCAACGAGGAACTGGCAGAGGCGGTAGCTCTGGCGCACGACCTGGGGCATACGCCATTCGGCCACGCCGGCGAGAAAGTGCTCAACGAGCTGATGATGCCGTACGGCGGCTTCGATCACAACGCGCAGAGCTTGCGCACTGTGGACTGGATCGAGATCCGCTACCCGAATTTTCGCGGACTCAACCTGAGCTTCGAGGTGCGGGAGGGAATCGTCAAGCATTCGCACTTCCAGAATCGTCCGGCAGCGCAGGAGTTTGACGCGAGCACATACCCATGCCTCGAAGCGCAAATCGTCGATCTTGCGGACGAAATCGCATACCTGGCGCATGATGTTGACGACGGATTGAAGGCGCAGATGCTGACGGTCGACGAGCTTAATCAATCGGCGCTGTTCAGAGAATCGGCGGCGGCGGCGCGCGCCGCGGATCCGGGGGCCGAGACGCGCGTGATCCGCTATCAGACCGTCATCAGGATGATCGACGCGATGTCCACCGATTTGATGACCAATCTCGCCGGCCAGCTGGAACGCAACAAGATCCGCAGCGTCGAGGACGTGCGCAAGGCGGGCAGCGCGCTGGCGTGTTTCGGCTCCGCGGTGGGCGCGAAGGTCGAGGAAATCAAGCAGGTCATGCGCGATCGCCTGTATCGGCACTACCGGGTCAGCCGAATGACCGAGAAAGCGGGCAGGGTGCTCGCGCGGCTTTTCGAAACCTACATGACCGAACCGCGCCAGATGCCCGAGCACGTGGTCGCGCGCGCGGAGCGCTACGGCGAGCCGATTTCACGCGCCGTGGCGGATTACATAGCCGGGATGACGGACCGCTTCGCGCTCGACGAATATCGCAAACTCTTCGATCCCAATGAGCGCGTCTGACGGACAGAAGCCGCCGGGAAGGATGCGCGCGCGGCGATCTCTCGTCATCCGGCGCAACGATCACGTCGGCGACCCGGTCGGGCTGGCATTCCTCGAGTCGCCGGAAACCGACGGCGACGCGGTTCTCGCGCGGCTGCGCGAATACCTGGGCGACAAGCTGAAACTCGTCAAGGCGGAAGTATCGCACGGCGAGATCACCGTGGAAGTCGAATCGCGGGGATGGACCGAGGAGGGCGCCCGGATGGCCGCCGCCGCGCGCGATCTATATCAGAAGGGAGCCAGGCGCGCGGCGTTGTCGATGTATCGCGACGCGCTCGAACTCGACCCGCTGAACGCGGAGGCAATGCTGAGGCTTGGCCTGGCGCTTGCCGAGCAGGAAACATTTGCGCAAGCGTTCGATGCGCTCAAGCGCGCGCGCGAGTTGGGCGCCGGCGGCATCGAACTGCTGATCGCGATGGGGCGATGCGCGGTCGGGCTGGAGCGCGGCGCCAATGCGGTTGCGTACTACGAAGAAGCGTTGAAGATCGAGCCGCGCAATTTCGTAGCGCGCAGGGCGTTGCGCGCGCTGGGCCGCACGCCGGCGACAACGAAACCCGGGAAAGAATCGGGCGCTGTACGGAGCGGCCGCGATTAGCTAAAACTGTGCCAAATTCGCTTTTCACTTTTCACTGTTGACTGTTAACTGGGAGCATTCATTGGCAATGGTCAAGATCGTTTATTGCATCAGCAAGCTGCCGCGCCTGAGCAACGAGGAATTTCATCGCTACTGGCGCGACATCCACGGCCCGATCGCGGGCCGGATTCCAGGCTGCCGCAAGTACGTTCAGAGCCACACGATTCATCGCGCGCTCGGCCAGCGCGAGCCTTCGTTCGACGGCGTCGCCGAGTTGTGGTTCGATGATTGGAAGGCGCTGGAGACTGCGATGGCGACCAAGGAAGTGGCAGCCGCGCTCGAAGACGAACGCAAGTTCATCGATCATTCGCGCACGGCGTTCTTCATCGCCGAAGAGCATCACGTAATCTGAGCCGGATAAAAGAACACTCGAAACCGGGAGCGTTGGAGCACTTAATGATTTCAGGCCTTTTTCGATTCTCAGCCAGCCTGCGTAGTTTACATAATACTTCTTATGCGAAGCTGTGCTGCCGCAAAAAGATAGCGGCCATCTGCGCGTTCGTTGCCGCGATCGCGTTGATGGGCGCCGCAGGTGCGGCGCTCGCCCAGAGCGCGCCCGACGCCTCCCCTGCCGGTGCCGGCGCGGTCCCAACCGATCCCGCACGAGACGCCGCGCTCAGGACCTGGCTGCAGAAGCATTTCAGGATTCCCAGTGCCGAACTGATCAAGCTGGGCCCCGCATTTAAGACGGTGATCGACGGACTGCTCGCGCGCCAGGTGGCCGTGAGCAACGAACAGGGGCAGAGGATCGGCACGACGCTGTTTGTCGACAAAGACGAAAGCAAGGTGATCATCGGCCAGCTTATCGACACCAGCACCGACCCGTGGGGACGAGTCAACATGGGCGCCGTGAGCCTGGATGATCGGCCGACGCTGGGACCGGCAGACGCTCCGGTGACGATTGTTGAGTTTGCCGACTTCGAATGCCCGTACTGCGCACATGCGTTCAGCGTGATCGAAACCCTGGTCAACACGACTTACAAGGGCAAGGTGAAGGTAATTTACAAAAATTACCCGCTCAACGCGCATCTGTGGGCGCCTAAAGCCGCCGCGGCGGCCGAGTGCGCACGGCTGCAGAATCCGGCGGCGTTTTGGGAGTTCGCACGCTACTTCTACACGAACCAGGGAACGATCAACCCGAAGAACCTGCAGCAGCAGGTGAACAAGCTGGCCAGCGCTCAGAAGCTCGACCAGCCTTCACTGAAGGCGTGCATGGACAGCCCGCAGACCGAGGTTCGCGTGAAGCAGGATCAGAACGACGGCAACTCGATTCGAGTCACCTCGACGCCGACCTTTTTCGTCAACGGAATACCGGTAGTGGGATTGCCCGACGCGAAGGTCCTGGAATTCGTGGTCAACTCGGAGCTCGGGGAGAAATCGCCGTCGCCCGCCGCGCACTAGTGAGCGGCGACCGGTTGCGGGCCCGCCGCAGCGGCTGAACGCGGCGGCGCCAGCACGGCGGGTGCGCCGAGCAGCGCCAGCGATTCCATTACTTCCTGGCGCTGCTGCGCGAACGGATGGGCGGCGAGGAAGCCGCGATAGGCGGCGATCGCGCCCTGCTTGTCGCCCGATTGCACGAGCATCCGCGCGACGCCCAGCTCCGCCCTCGCCTGCTCCGGCCCCGGATCGGCTGCGGCTTGCTGATAAGCGCCAGCCGCTTTCTTCCAGTCCGCCATTCGCTCGTAAACCACTGCGAGGTTCGTCAGCGCGAGACTGCGGAACAGCGGGTCGCGCTCTTCGGTGAGAAATACCACGAGCGCATCGCGCGCGTTCGCCAGGTCGCCATCGGCCAGGTATGCGCTCGCCATGTAGAAGCGCGCAAGCCGTCCGAGCCGGCGGCCCGGTTCTTCATCGGCGAGCTGGTTGAACTGCGTTTCGGCGGCTTTGTTCTGGCCGGCGTTGAGCGCGGTGATCGCGTCATAGAACCGGGCCGACGCAATATTGTCGCGATGGCGCTCGTAGTAGTACACGCCAATCGCGATCGCCCCGACCATGACGACGACGCCGGTTGAGATCAGCACCTTGGTGAGATTGTTGACCAGGAAATCGCGCGCGCTATCGACCAGCGTCGTTAGCTCGTCGGGCGCTTTGAGTTCCTTTTGGGTTATTTTGCGGCGATGGGTAGTCGGCGGCATCGAATGCTCCAGCGGGCGCCGCCCGGCAGAGGATCAAAGGAGTTTAGCGCGCTCGCGGCTACATCTTGTATTTGAAATCCTCGGGCGACATCCGCTCGAGGATCTCGGACCATTTGTCGCGCGACACACCGGCGAGGTTCTGATCCGAAGTCTGCTGTTCACCCTGAGATTCGTGGAGTTCGCTGGAAGCTTCGAGCACTTTCTTGGCCACGTAGATGGGCGACTTGGTGCGCAGGGCCACGGCGATCGCGTCGCTCGGCCGCGAATCCATTTCGAGCGTCTTGCCGTCACGCGTCTTGACCTGAATCCGCGCGAAGTAGGTGTTCTCGCGCAACTCGGTGATCTCGGCCAGTTCGACTGTCGCGCCGAACTCGGCCAGCAGATTGCGCAGCAGGTCGTGCGTCATCGGGCGCTGCGGTTTGATCCCTTCGAGTTCGGTGGCCATCGCGGTGGCCTCGAGCGGACCGATCCAGATATGCAGGTTGAGCTTGTTGTCGGGATCCTTGAGGACGACGATGGGCATCTTGGTCGAGGGGTCGAGCGTGATCCCGCCTACGATCATCAAAATGAAGTCTTCCCTGTGACCAGCCATAGACGGGCTCTTCAACCGTTTCTCTTCAAGCGCGCGCGGCTTCGAGTCGAAATCCCGCGCGCCGCTTCGAGAGAGTATCTTGGCCCAAAGACGCCTTGTGGTCAACCGAACAAGCTGCGCAGCCGCGAGGATCGAGTCCGTCAGCCTGCGACCAAGCGATCGACCACCCGATAAAGCTGGTTGAGATTGCGGCACTCTTCCACCAGGTCGCAGTGCGGGGCGTAGCGCTCCATTTCGCTGTCGCCGAAGCCCCAGGTATTGCGGCTTTCAGGATTAAGCCAGATCACTTTTTTGGCGCGCTGGCGGATTTCACGCAAGCACCAATCGTGCGGGAGATTGTAATTGTTGCGCGCGTCGCCGAGCACGATGACGGTGGTGCGCTTGTTGACGGCGCCCAGATGATCGGTGACGAAGTTGCGGAACGCGTAGCCGAAATTCGAGTGGGCATAGACGTTGATGATATCGCCCGTGAGCGCGACGTCGAGCGCTTCCTTGGCGTCATTGTTGCGAAAGCACTCGGTTACTTCTCCAATGTCGGCGACGAAGATGAAGCTGCGCACGCGCGAGTAAAGATCCTGCAGCGAGTAAACGAACTGCAGCATGAAGCGCGACGCGTTGCGCACCGAATCCGAAACGTCGCACAGGATTACGACCTGCGGTTTCTCTTTCTTGCGCTTCTCGAAGCGGAGCTTGAACGGAACGCCGCCGAATGCGAGGTTCTGGCGAAGGGTGCGCTTGATGTCGAAGCGGCCCTTCTTGGAACGCTTGCGGCGCACGGTGATCACGTTTTTGAGACGCTGCGCCAGGCGCGTCACCGCCTCGTTCATTTTCTTGAGTTCCTCTTCGGTCAGGTAATAGAAACTCTTCTCGCCGATCTGGTTGAGGCGCTGATCTTCCTTCTGCTTGATGTCGCGTTTCTCGCGCTCCATCCGGACGTAGCGGCGGATGATGTCGTCGAGCGCCTTGAGGCGGCGCTCGAGATATTCTTCGATCTTGGCCTTGAGCTCGGAGCCGATATCCATCTGCTCGAGCTGCTCGCGCAGTTGCTTGATCTCGGCTTCGATCTTGTCCAGCCCGAGCTGGCGCGCCAGCGCGCGCGCAAAGTAGTTCTCCTCGATCGTGCGCTCGATCCCACTGAGCTTGACGGCGCGCGCGGCCTCGCGGATCTTCCGCTCCATCTCGCCCGAGTTGTTCTGCAGCAATTGCTTTGCCAGCTCGGAGAGATTCTTGCCCTCTTTCTGAAGCATCTTCTCGATTTGATCGAGGAACTTCTGGAATTCCTGATCCGACATCGAGAGCGCGTTCTGCACCGCTTGGCTCGCCTGCTTGATAATCTCGCCCAGGCCGGAGAAGTAGATATCGAACAGTTCCTCGAACACGGGCAATTCGCTGGCCCGCTTGACCATCGTCGCCCGCAGCGCGGCGCGAAACGCATCGCGCTCGGCCAGCCCGGTGACTTCGGAAGCGCTGAACGCGTCGAGCGTCTCCGCCAGCGAGACGCGCACACCGTTCTCGCGCAGCAGGTTCGCAAATTCGACGAGCTTCTCTTGCATGATGTTGTGGCGCCCTACCCTGCTACCCGCTTGAATCTTCGAGATCCTTCGCCGGGCCCAGGATGACCGCTCGGGCACGCCTCGCGGTCAATTTAGAAGATCCTTGTCGCTGCCGGCCTCGGTGCCGCGACGCGCGCGCACGCGGCGCACGTAGTCCTTGAGCTCTTCCTGCGCCTTGCGCACGTCGCCCTCGTACTTGACGATGGTGTCGAGCGTTTCGGTGACGAGTTCCTGATCGAGACTGTTCACGTTGAGCAGAGTCAGGGCCTTGACCCAATCGAGCGTTTCGCTGATGCCGGGCGTTTTCTTGAGGTCGAGTTTGCGCAACGATTGCACGACGGTGACGACTTCCTCGGCGAGCTTGGCGGCGGCCTCGGGGACCTTGAGCTTGACGATCGCAAGTTCCTGCGCGCGATCGGGAAAATCGATGTACAGATGCAGGCATCGCCGCTTGAGCGCGTCGGACATTTCGCGCGCGTTGTTCGAAGTCAGCACGACCAGCGGAATGTGCTTGGCCTTGATCGTGCCGAGCTCGGGCACGGTCACCTGAAAGTCGGAAAGCAGCTCGAGCAGGAACGCCTCGAACTCGGCGTCGGCCTTGTCGATCTCATCGATCAGCAGGACCGACGGCTGCTCGCTGGAAATAGCCTTGAGCAGAGGGCGCGGCAGCACGAAGCGCTCGGAGAAAAAGACTTCGTCCTGCGCGGCGATTCGATCGACCGCCTCGGTCAAGCCCTTGGCGCCGACCAGCACTTCGCTGATTTTGTCTTTGAGAATCTGGGTATAGAGGAGCTGCTTGGCGTACTCCCATTCGTAAAGCGCCTTGCCCTCGTCGAGGCCTTCGTAACACTGAAGACGGATCATCTCGAAGCCGAGCGACGCGGCCAGCACCTTTGCGAGATCGGTCTTGCCGACGCCGGCGGGGCCTTCGACCAGGATGGGCTTGCGCAGTTCACTTGCCAGGTAGATGACGGTCGCGATTCGCCGGCTGGCGATATAATTGTTCTTGGCGAATCGCTCGATTACGTCCTCGATCGATGAAAACATCCATCCTCCTCGACGCCGGAAGCTGAAAGCGGGCGCGCCCTGCGCGAATCAGATTAAATATCACGGCTAGTTGAGCCGAGGAAACCCGCTGGAGTTGGCGGCCGGCGGCGCGGTAGTCGAATCGCTCGCCCGCCCTCACGCGAACGACTCTATCGAAGTCACTCGATTGAGGATGAAACATGCTGCGCGCAATGGCAGTCAGTTTCTTGAGAAGTCGCCAGAAATGGTGTGGTCCTGTTGGGGTTTTGAGAAAAACGTTTCACGTGAAACGTTCTTCAGTTCAGGAGAACGAATCACGAAAATAGTTGAATCGTTGCTGGTCGCTGCTCAAGCGTGGCGTGATCGGCACGTACCACAACGTCAGCAAGAAGTATTTGCCGCTCTACCTGAACGAATTTCAGCGGCGATCTAACCACCGGAAAGACCCGGATATTTTTAAGGCTGCACTACCAGGATGCTGAGGCGTCCGAACTGGCGGACGCTTCTGCATCGTGCGTCCAGACCAAAGCAATTAGAATTTAGATTTTCGCGATGCGGACCGGTGAACGAATGGCAACAAAAGAAGATGACACGCCAGTCGTCGTACATCTTTTAACGTTTGAGGAAGTTCTAAAACGGATGTTGAAAACTCCACCAGTCAATTCGGCCAAGCGAAAAAGACAGCGCAAGAAAAGACAGACTAAGGCCAAGTAGAGCGCGAGCCCTTCGTACCGACAAGCACGACAATTTCCGCTACCTCACTCTGGTCCAAGGCTGCAAAGTAACCGAGTCCCCCTTTACCAGTTGGCTCAGCGCTTCGCTCACTTTAAGACCAGTTTGATCTGGGTACTTGCCCAGAATGTGGATACCCGAATTCATCGTTACGAGTTCGCGATCACGATCCAGGCTTTCGATTCTTTGCGGCGGTAGGTCTAACGTCCATCCAGCAGCCATAAAGGCCTGACGGAGATCGCCGATCAATTCGATACAGTCAGTTTGTTTGACGCTTATAAATCGGACTGAATGTTTCCCAATCTTCAATAGATTTTCTTTGAGCGCCACCTTTTCGTCATCGCGCATGCGTCGCCAGAACATGCTGGCTAAATCTGCTTGGCTTTTTTGAAGTTTCTCAATTTCTTTTTTGAGCGCTTGCGGCGATTCCTTCTCGCGAGCGTCTCGTTCCTTTTTCCAAGCAAGAAACGTCGCCCAAAAAAGTAATAGTCCACCGCCGAGCGCCCGAACATGCTGGTTCGCATTCAGATGACTCAAAAATGGATCTATCGTTCCTTGAGTGTGCGGCCAGAAGTATTCGACAACTGTCGGAAGAAGAAAAATCGCACTACCGGCGATGAGTAAGATATAGTGGTTGAGAGCGCTCAAATATTGCAGAAAACGACGGCCCATCAACGGGCTAATTACGCCGTTTCTCCCGTGGTGTCGAGTTCGTTGTATTCGCCTCTTTAGTTCAGGAGAACGAATCACGAATAGTAGCCCTCAAAAATTCTCGGACAATTTTCTGGCGCCGTGAAACACGCGCAGGATCTCGACGGTCTCGCCGCGCACCCGGTTGGCCTGCTCCCCAATTTCCCGCCAATCATAAGTAGAGTCCGCCGGTTTTTTCGCCCTCCTCGGGCGGTTGCGTTTCCCGTCTTTTTAACGCTGCGAACTCGGCTGGCGTCAAGGCGCCGAGACTGCCGTGCGGTCGCAT
>NZ_DATCTO010000053.1 GCF_036567905.1 Candidatus Binatus sp. | reverse complement strand
ATCCTGAGCGCAGCGAAGGATCTCGCGCTTAAGCGCGTGTGGCCCCCATCACCAAGATCCAGATATGGAAAGCTCTCGTAAAGTGAGAGATGGGTGTCTCTTTGCCGTCCAAAAAGCCGGCATTTTCTTGAGATTTCGCTGAAGATTCGCGGGTTCACTGCGATTTTCAGCCTTCGTAACACTCCCGCAACATTTGATGCGTATGATTGCGATGACGGTCAGTCCGGTCGCGACGTGGTGATCGGCGCCGATAATGAGCGGGTCAGCAAATTCTGAAGGAAGAGTTCGCTTGTCCGAATTAGAAGGTTCGATGTCCGAGAGCATTGCGGCGGTCCGGCACGCGCGCACCAGAGCGCCGGTGCACGCGCGTTTGTTCGGCGATCGGATTTTCAACACCGCGACATTTATTCTTGCGCTGTCGATTCTCGCGTTGCTGTTCGGCCTTGCGGTGGTGCTGATCGCCGACAGCTTTCCAGCGATTCGGGCATTTGGGCTGCATTTTTTGGTCAGCACAGATTGGGATCCGGTTAATGAACAATACGGCGCGCTGCCATTTATCTACGGGACCTTCGTTTCATCGTTCATCGCGCTGGCAGTCGCGGTGCCGCTGAGCCTGGGCGTCGCGCTGTGCCTGAGCGAGATGGCGCCCGACTGGCTGAGCCATCGGCTGGGCTTCCTGGTCGATCTGCTGGCCGCAATCCCCAGCGTCGTGTACGGGCTGTGGGCCGTGTTCGTGATGGGTCCGTGGATTCGCGACTACGTCGAGCCGCCGCTGGCGCATTGGTTCGGCTGGACGGCGTTGTTCCAGGGGCCCAAGGTGTCGGTCGGGATGCTTTCGGCGGGAGTAATCCTCGCCATCATGATCATCCCGTACATTTCGTCGGTTTGCACCGACGTCTTTCGCGTCGTTCCGCATACGCAGCGCGAGGCCGCGCTCGCGCTCGGCGCGACCAAGTGGGAGACAGTCACCACCGCGGTAATCCCGTACGGCATGACCGGCGTGATCGGCGCGATCATCCTGGGGCTGGGCCGTGCGCTGGGCGAGACGATCGCGGTGGCGATGGTAATCGGCAACTCGGCGCAGATTTCCGCGTCGCTGTTCAAGCCGGCGGCGACGCTGGCCAGCGTAATCGCCAACGAATTCGCCGAAGCCACTTCCGACCTGTATGTGGCGGCGCTAATCGAACTGGGACTGGTGCTGCTGATTCTCGGAATCGTGCTCAACGTGGTGGCGCGCGCGCTGGTGCTCGGCGTGCAGCAGCGCCGCTATCGGGAGACGGGCAAGTAATGGCATCCGGCGCCAGCACTCTTCACGGCGAGACCAGCTATCGCTATCGCAAGCTCAAGAGCGATTCGATGATGGCGGTCACGGTCGGCGCGACCATGGTGACGCTGATCCCGCTGTTCCTGGTGCTTGGCTATTTGCTGACCAAGGGCGTCGCGAGCCTGAACTGGGCGTTCTTCACGGCCATGCCCGCGCCGGTGGGCGAAAAGGGCGGCGGGATGGCCAACGCGATCGTCGGCACGCTGGAAGTGGTGGGAATCGCGTGCCTGATTGGAGTGCCGGTCGGGGTCGGCGCGGGTCTCTATCTGGCGGCCAATCGCGCGAGCCAGTTCACCAACTGGGTGCGTTTCTCGGCGAACGTGCTGATGGGGGTGCCGTCGATCGTGATTGGAATCTTTGCCTACGCGGTGATCGTGCGTCCGTTCGGCGGGTTCTCGACGCTGGCCGGTTCGGTCGCGCTGGCGGCGATCATGATTCCGCTGGTCACGCGCACCACCGAAGAGATGGTGTTGCTGGTGCCGCCGGAACTGCGCGAGGCGTCGCTGGCGCTGGGCGTGCCGAATTGGCGCACGACGCTGTCGGTGGTCGCGCGCACGGCGCTGTCGGGCATCACCACCGGCGTCATCCTGGCCGTGGCCCGAGTCTCGGGCGAGACCGCGCCGCTGCTGTTTACGGCGTTCGGCAACCGGTTCTGGTCAACCTCGCTGTTTCATCCGATCAACACGCTGACGGTTCAGGTTTACACCTATGCGATTTCGCCGTTTGCCGACTGGCAGCGGCAGGCGTGGGCGGGCGCGCTGGTGCTGACGGGGATAATTCTCGCGCTCGAGTTGGGCGTGCGATGGGTGACGGGCGGGGCGGCGAAAGCGCCAAGGTAGCCATGGCGGAAAAGCTGGTCGTCAAAAATCTCAACGCGTACTTCCACAAGAATCGCGCGCTGCACGATGTCAGCCTTGCCTTCGAGCAGGACCGCATCGCCGCGATCATCGGGCCGTCGGGATGCGGTAAATCGACGCTGGTGCGATGCCTCAACCGGATGCACGAGGTGGTGCCCGGCGCCACTGCGACCGGCGAGGTGATGCTCGACGGGAATAACATCTACGGCGACGGGGTCGATCCGGTGCAGGTGCGGCGGCGAATCGGGATGGTGTTCCAGAAGCCGACTCCCTTTCCAACCATGTCGATCGAGGACAACGTCGCGGCGGGGCTGACGCTGAACGGGGTGCAGATCAGCCGCGCCGAGCGCGATCAGGTAATCGAGCGAAGCCTGCGCCAGGCGGCGCTTTGGGAAGAGGTGAAGGATCGGCTGCGGCGGCCGGGCGGCAGCTTGTCGGGTGGACAACAGCAGCGGCTGTGCGTGGCGCGTGCGCTGGCGGTTCAGCCCGAGGTGCTGTTGATGGACGAGCCATGCTCCGCACTCGATCCGATCTCGACCGCGCGCATCGAAGAACTATTGCTGGAATTGAAGTCGGCGTACACTATCGTGATAGTGACCCACAACATGCAGCAAGCCGCCCGCTGCTCCGACATGACAGCCTTCCTGTACACGGGCGACCTGGTCGAATACGGCGAGACCAAGCAGATATTCACGAACCCGACCCGGCGCGAGACCGAAGACTATATCACCGGGCGATTCGGCTGATATCGGGGAAGAGCAAGATGGACAACACCCAGCCGCAACATACCAACCGGCAGTACGAAGAGGATTTGCGCGGCTTGCGCGCGGGTCTGCTCAAGATGGGCGGATTGGTGGAGCGTCAAATCGCCGAGGCGGTCGACGCGCTGGTTAATCGCAACAGCGAGCACGCCCGCGAGGTGATCGCGCGCGACGAAGAAGTAAATCGGATGGACAACGAGGTCGACGAGCAGTGTATCCGGCTGCTCGCGCTGCATCAGCCGACCGCCAGCGATCTGCGCTTCATCACCACCGGCCTGAAGATCACCACCGACCTGGAACGAATCGGCGACAACGCGGTCAACATCTGCGAGCGCACGCTGGAACTGAATGAAGTCCCGCAGCTCAAGCCGTACATAGACTTGCCGCGGATGGCGGAGATCGCGCAGTCGATGGTCAGGGACAGCATCGATGCGTTTATGCGCGACGACACCGACCTCGCCGACCAGGTGATCGCGCGCGACGACGAAGTCGATCTGCTCAACTACCAGGTCTATCGCGAGCTGCTCAGCTACATGGCCGAGGATCCGCATACCATCGGCTCCGCGACCCGGCTGCTGTTCATTTCCAAGTATCTCGAGCGTATCGCCGATCACGCGACCAACATCGCCGAAATGGTGACGTTCATGGTCAAGGGCAAGATGATCCGTCACGACGAAACCAGGAAGCGGGCAACTTGAGTGGCAAGCGGCGGAGGAGGTGAAGCGATGAATCAAACCAGCCAGGCTACGAACGCGGTCTCGGAGGCGCAACGCGGAGTTCGCTACCGCGTGCTGATCGTTGAAGACGACGGCGATATTCGCGAACTGATCCGCTACAACCTCGCCCAGGAGGGTTTCATCGTCGAGGAGGCGGCCGACGGTGCGCAGGCGCTCGAGCGGGTCAAGCGCCGGGTGCCCGATCTGATGGTGCTCGACCTGATGCTGCCGGGGATGCCGGGGCTGCAGGTCTGCCGCCAGATGCGCGCCGAGCGCGACACCGCGCATCTTCCGATACTGATCGTCACCGCCAAGGGCACCGAGGTGGACAAGGTGCTCGGCCTGGAGATGGGCGCCGACGATTACCTGGTCAAGCCGTTCAGCCCGCGCGAGCTGGTCGCGCGCGTGAAGGCGCTTCTGCGGCGAGCCAATCCGCTCTCGGAGCCGGACTCCGGCGGCGGTGAGTATGAGAAGGGGCGGCTGCGAATGGACTTCGGCGCCTACCAGGTGTTCGTGGACGCCAAGCGCACGGAGCTTGCGCTGCGCGAGTTCGAACTGCTCAAATTCTTCGTGCAGCATCCGATGCGGGTGTACACGCGCGAGCAACTGCTCGACATGGTATGGGGCCGCGACACGTTCGTCGAACCGCGAACCGTCGACGTGCACGTGCGCCGCTTGCGCCAGCATATCGAGCGCGACGACGCCAATCCGGAATTGATCCTCACGGTGCGAAGCGTCGGTTATCGCTTCAACCCCGAAGCGCTTGGATAGATCACCGACCACCGGCCTGATCGCGGCGATAGGAATCGGCCTCGCACCGGCAGCCATATTGCTGGTGGTGCTGGCCGCCACCGGAGCGGCGCCGGCGGTGTGGGTCGCCGTCGTAATCGTGCTCGGGCTTGCGTTCGGCGCGATTTCGGCCACCGCGATCGGACGCACGCTGTCGCGCCGCGCTGAAAGACTGGACGGCGTTGCCGCCGCGCTGCAGGACAGGCGTCCGCCACCGCATCTGCTGCCCAACGGAAGCGACGCGATGGGCCGTGCGGAGCGTCACTTGCTCGACGCCGCCGATGCGATCGTCGCCGAGGTGGACTCGCTGGCCGAGCAGCGCGACGAGTTCGAGGCGATCCTGCGCAGCATGACCGAGGCGGTGGTGGTGACCGGCGCGCGCGGGGAGGTGGTCCTGCTCAACGGCTCGGCCCGGCGCATCTTCGCCCTGGGAGCCGACACGGACTATCGCGATCGGCCGTTCGTCGAGCTATGCCGCGACCCGCGACTGCAGGAGTTTGCCGGCCGCTCGATGCAATCGGCGGGCAATCAGGTCGTGAGCGCGGAAATCATGATCCAGAATCCCGCGCCGCTTTACGTCAGCGCCAGTGCCGCGCAGATTCGCACCTCGCGCGGCGCGGCGTGGGTGTTCGTCTTTCACGACATCACGCAGCTCAAGTCGTACGAGACTTTGCACGCCGACTTCATCTCGAACCTCACCCACGAGCTGCGCACTCCGCTAAGCGCGCTGTACGGCTACGCTGAGACCCTCATTCAAGGCGTCGATGATCGCGAAACCGCGGCGCGCTTTCTCGGCATCATCGAGCGGCAGGCGCGCCGGCTGGCGCGGCTGATCGACGATCTGGTCTCGCTCTCGGATTTGGAGCGCGGGCTGACTCCGCTCAAGATCGAGCAGCTCGAGCCGATGCGCGTGCTGTCCGAGGCGGCGGAGTTGATGCAGGAGCAGGCGGGACGCCACGGCCTGCGGCTGGAAGTGAAATGCCCTCCGGGGTTGCCGAAGCTGGCCGGCGATCGCGACCGCTTGCATCAGGTGATGCTCAATCTGATCGACAACGCGATCAAGTACACCCCGCGCGAGGGCCGCGTCACGGTCGAGGCTCGCGAGATCGCGGGCGCCGACGGAGCAAACGCAAAGCCGGGCGTCGCGCTGATCGTCATGGACACGGGAGAGGGAATTCCGGCGGCCGATATCCCGCGCCTGACCGAGCGATTCTATCGCGTCGATCGGGCCCGCTCGCGCGAGCTCGGCGGCACCGGCCTGGGCCTGGCGATCGTCAAGCACATCGTGCAGTTGCACCGAGGCGTGCTGCGGATCGAGAGCAAGGTGCATGAAGGCACGACGGTCTCGGTCTGGATTCCCGCCGCGCAGAATTAAATCACCTACGCGGTGGGCGCCAGGGCTGAGCCCTGGACCCAGTATCCGGATGCGGCGCTTCGCGCCTGTTTGGAGGTTTGGGGCGAGGACGCCGAGAGTCGGCTTGCTCGCGGAGCCGCGATATGAAAATTTCTAAGGTTCCGATGCGCCATTAGCTCAGTGGATTAGAGCGGATGACTACGGATCATCAGGTCGGGGGTTCAAGTCCCTCATGGCGCACCATCCATCGCTTGAATTGAAAGTTGCACCCGGCGCGGCTTGCGCTCGACTGCCGGGCGCGGGCTAGCGAGGCGCGGATTGCGCGGGACGAGCAGGCGCAGCGACCGTGAAGCCCCACTCGTAGAGCTTGCCGGCTTCTTTCAATGCGACCTTGTAGTGGCCGGGCGCGAGCGGTTCGCGCGGGATCATCACGGCCGCGCCGCCGCGTGCGAGTCCCGCCTTGACCGCCTCGGTCTGCTCGGCGTTGCGGCCGGCGTACGACGCCGCAGTGATCAGGCAGGTTTCGATTTCGACGCCATCGCGCCAGACCAAGTCCGACGATACTTCGAGGCTGCCATCAGGGCCGTAACCTTTTCCGAGTTGAATCGAAATCGGAGTACCGGTGGGAGCTTTGTAGCCGGGACATGAGGACAATGGATCTGGGTAGTCGCCGCCGGCGTACGATTGCAGATTAACGGTGGCGCCGTCGGGCGGAAATTCGACCGGCGATCGCAACCGGCCTGTCTCGATCGGAATGAGTCCGAGGCTCGGATTCCAGAGTCGATCGCTCGCGGGTCCGTCGTAGAGCGCGAGGCGCACCGACTTCTCCAACGCGAAGCGACCCGGGATCACGATCGCGCACTGACCCGGGTCGCAATACGCGCCGAGCCCGACGACCGAAAATTGCGGCACCATCGGAACCAGGCCGCTGAACGGCATCGTCATCATGCGATCGACGAAGTCGGCGCCGCTCAAGTCGATCTTCCGCGCGGCTATGACTACCGCGTCTCTGCCCGCCGAAGCGCCCTCGTCGGTGTAGAACGGCTTGCCTTTCACCTCCCATCGGAAAGCGTCCTGCGGAGACTGAATACGCAGTCGTTGCCCGTCGAGAACGATATCGCCGCCGGCAATTCCGTTCTTGACGAGATAGCGTGCGTGATTATACGCGCCGGCACTGATGGCGCTGTCGTTGACGACCGGCGGCAGCTTCGCCATCGCGCGATAGTAATTCACCCGCGCGTTGGCGCTTGATGCGAAATCGGGCGGCACTCCGGGCGATGCCGGATTGGCGGGCACTTGCGCACCGGCTCGAATCGCCATGAAGATCGTGGCGACGACGAGCAGAATTTCAGACGTGAAGTATCGCATGAAGAATTGCTCAGGGCTCCGAACAGTATCCCCGCGCGCGCAGATACTTTGCGTCGTCGTCGGTGACGGGCGGACCGGTCATCACTTTCGCCCAGCTAACCGATTGATTCAGCGTGTTCATCCCGCATTCAACTTGGAAGATTTCGTCGCCGTTGAGCCTCCTCACCGGGACGAAGATATTCGCCGTGCGCGCGGTATTTTGCTCGACCATCCGCGGGTCGGCCTGCAACCCGGTGTTGCTCATGTCCACGTTTTGGCCACGGATGTTGTTGCAGATTCGCGCCGGATCGACCCTGCATCCGTTCATGACGACCACGTCCGTCGAACCGCCGCGGGCGCCTGGCGCGCCCTGCGACGCGCACGCCGCGATCGCCGTCGATGCGAAAATAAGCAAAACGAGCAAGCTCCGCTGCATCTGAGATCCCTCCCACGCGAGGACAGGCTTACGATCGTACCGCAACGTAGCAGTCGGTCAACTCACTGACAACAAACTGTCTCCGCTATGGAATCGACTGCGCGGGATCTCGAACTGCGCGCCCCGAACGCCGAGTAGGTGTTGGTGCGGGGGATGTGGGTGACAGTACAAACCGGCAGCATGAATAGCGCTTTTTTGCATAGGGACGGGAATGAGTGCGAGGCAACCGAGCCCCTACCCCCTTCCCAAAATGGGAAGGGGGACAAGCGCGAGCCGCCCTTTTCCCGCAAGGAAGGGGAGCAAAGACCGGCTATTCGAGCCGCCAGAGCGAACGCGCGGCGCTGGCGGAGCGCTCGACGAACTTCTTGCCGTATTCGATCTGCGCATCGAAGATAGGAGCGAGCGGAGTTTCCTTGGCCCACTTGGTGGCGGAGGCCTGGAAATTGATCGCCTGGTTGGCGACTTTCTCGCTGGTGTCGATGTACCAGGCGGCGATCTTCTTGGCGCCCTTGACGCTCAACAGGTTGCTGCGCAAATTGCCGATATTCTCGAACACTCCCGAATCATGCGGTTTGTGTGCCGAGTGTGTCTCTTTGTGTTCTGACATTTTTTCTCCTCCTGATTTTCGGCGCGCCGCGAGCCCGCCGGTTGGTTGATTAAGCTTAACCATCGAATCTGATTTTGCCCGTTTCTTTGGTCGCATCGGCGACGAAACCGGCGGTTCTCCGCTGGTGGGGTGCTTCTCAGTCATCGCGCCATCTGCCGTCCTCGCAGCTCAACCAATGGGCCGCGGTAATTACGCGGCCTGTTTCTCAATGATCGGTGGCGCGGAGCGCAGACCGATACCGCGTGCGCATCGTGCCTTCCATCGACAGCGAAGCGATCTCGTTAATGGCCGACATCCTCGCTGAACTCCGCCGGGTCGCTTCCCGGCCACGCCGAAAATTGGTAAGCGCTGGATTTCCGCGCCGCTGAAGTCGATTTCTCCACGTCACGCTCGGCCACCGCGTCGCGAAGTTCCTCGCGCATCGATCGAACTTCGATCCGAATCGCTTCGACCTCGGTCGCCGCCGGCAGGCCGACTGCGGGCCACAGCGCGCCGAAGAAGGCGCCCGCGACGGCGCCGTTGAACCGCTGCCATCGCAGCACGATGTCGATTGCGCCGCCGAGCACATTGCCGACGGCGGGACCGGCAAAGAGCCGATTAGTCAGGTCGTTGGCGGCGCCGACGACGGTGTCGTACGCGGTCCAGGCAATTTCATGAACTTGGCGATCGGTCCAGCTTTCCGCAATGACGCGCCTGACCCTGGCGGTTGGCGGCTCAGGCATCAGGCATTGGGCGAGATCGAGTGTCTCGTCGGAAAAAGCAGAGTCGTTGGAATTGAGGTTGAAGCTTGAGTTGCGGTTGCTATGAGTCATCGCAAATATCCCTGATCCGGTAATCGTGCGTCAATTTTGATGCTGTAAGTTATACTAATATAGCAGGTACGTCAAGAATTAGCTAGAGTTAAGTTTATCGGCGCGGCGACAAAAGCCACGAAGCGGAAAAAATCGGGCCGGTTGCCAGATTCGCGACAACCAGAGCGTTTGTGGTACGAGAAGGCGGGAGTGCGCGATACGCAACCCTGACTCGGCGAAGAATAAAAGATGGCATCGGACAAATTCGTCAGCGCCAACGGTCTTCGGCTTCATTATATCGACTACGGCAACGACGGCGCGCCGTGGGTCGTATGCGTGCATGGGCTGACCGGCAACGCGCACAACTTCGACGCGCTCGCGCTTCATCTGACGCCCAGCTATCACGTGATTTCGGTTGACGTGCGCGGCCGCGGCGACAGCCAGTGGGGTCCGCCGACCGAATACGTCCCGCAAAATTACGTGACCGACCTGGCGCGGATGCTCGAGCAGTTAGGCTGCGCGCGCGCCAGCCTGATTGGCACCTCGATGGGCGGGATAATCTCGATGATGTATGGGGGAGGATGGCCGGAGCGAGTCGAGCGGCTGGTACTGAACGACATCGGTCCCGAAATCGATCCCGCGGGAGTGGCGCGAATAGCCAGCTACGTCGGCGAGGCGCCGGAGCGCTTCAAAGATCTCGGCGAAGTGGTGAAGTACTACAAGCAGAATTATCCGCCGATGGCGAAGCTGGCGGACAGTGTGGTCGCCGAGCAAGTGAAATGGTCGGTCAAGCCGGGGGCGCAAGGCGATCTCGTCTGGAAGATGGATGCCAGCGTGCGGCGGCCGCTTGGCGGCGGGACCGCGCAGAATCGCCTCGATTTGTGGGTGCCGTACGCGCGAATCGCGTGCCCGATTCTGATCGTGCGCGGAGCCGACAGCGATGTCCTGGAGC
The DNA here is from genome assembly GCF_036567905.1 of Candidatus Binatus sp. Taxonomy (NCBI): domain Bacteria; phylum Candidatus Binatota; class Binatia (SeqCode); order Binatales (SeqCode); family Binataceae (SeqCode); genus Binatus (SeqCode); species Binatus sp. (SeqCode). The sequence continues at coordinate 635 of NZ_DATCTO010000053.1, read as the reverse complement.
GTGCGACGGCGAGCCGGATGTGCACCGTGCACAAGCGGACGAAAGCCGTCGAGGTGCCGGGAGTAGGGCATGCGCCGTCGTTGACGGAGGCGGAATCGATCGGGGCGATCAAGGAATTTTTCGGGCTGTGAGGGGGATCGGCGCCTACTTTAGCTGTATCAGTTCGATCTTGTAGCCGTTGGGATCCTCGATGAAGGCGATGGGAGTCGTGCCGTGCTTCATCGGGCCGGGCTCGCGCACGACGTTGACGCCCTTAAGCTTCAAGTCGGCGCAGGTTTGGTAGATGTCGTCCACGCCGAGCGCGATGTGCCCGTAGGCGGTGCCGATTTCGTACTTCGAGGTTCCCCAATTCCAGGTCAACTCGAGGACCGCGGTTTCCTGCTCGTTGCCGTAGCCGACGAAGGCGAGGGTGAACTCGCCGCCGGGGAAGTCGTGCTTGCGCAGGAGTTTCATCCCGAGCTTGTCGCAGTAGAAGTTGAGCGACTCGTCGAGGTTGTTCACCCGGAGCATCGTGTGCAGAAGGCGCATGCGGTTATCCAATCGTTGCCGGAGTCCGACTTTCCGTAATCGCGAAAGTATTGTCAAACGGGCAGGGCTGAGCCCTGCACCCAATATTAAGGCCGCCCGCCGTTGGC
>NZ_DATCTO010000052.1 GCF_036567905.1 Candidatus Binatus sp. | reverse complement strand
GGGCTCCAACGGAGCCCCGCCGAGAGAGACGACTCCAGAAAAGACGACAACCCTGGGAGGGGAAGTCAATGAGCCGACAGAAAAGAGCTTACCGGACAATAGGTAAGTGCGCGTGGTCGGACTTGTGACCGAGCACGCAATGATACTCGCAGCGATCGCCGCGGTATGTATTGCTCTAATTCAGAATGCGGGTAATATCGTCTCGACGTTAGTCAAGCATGTGGGTCCGCTCGGCTAGTCAGCGACCCGCGGCTACTTTGGGGGAGCCTGTCGTGGCGGTAGATTCAATTACACGCCGTAATAGCATTGTTCTGGCCATCTGCACCAAACCTGAGACTATTCCCGGCTCGCATCTACATTTAGTAGTTACTTTCCCCACCATCCTGACCAGTACTCAATTGGCATGAAAGAATAAAATAATGATTTGTATGTTCAACTATTTGAAGATGGCCGGTCAGGCACGAAGCGGCCGGAGGGGAGAGGCGATATGAGGCGACCGATGGTATTGGTCTTACTGGCGGGGCTGGCGGCGATGCTGGCTTCGGTAATGGTGTACTCCGCCTTGAAGTCGAGAGAAGCCCAAGTACAGCAGGCGATGGCGCATAACGTACAGGTGGTGGTCGCGGCGTACGATCTTCCGCTCGGCACAAAAATCGAGCTGGGCGAAACAAAGATGGCGCGCTGGTCGGCTGACAGTATCCCGGATGGCGCGTACACCGATCCCAAACAGGTCATCGGCAGCTATGTGAAGAGCGGGCTGGTAGCCAACGAGCCGGTGGTTCGCTCCAAACTGTTCACCGGGGACAAGACGGCGGGCATAATGCCGCTGTTGATTCCGTTTGGGATGCGCGCCGTGTCGGTCCCGGTGGATGAAGTCAGCGATGTCGCGGGTTTCGTACTGCCGCATAGCCGGGTGGACGTGCTGGTCTCGACCTCGGCGGGCGAAGGCACTTCTGGAAAGGCGTTCTCGAAAGTAGTTCTGCAGAACGTGGAAGTGCTCGCCGTAGCGCAGGAAGTCGAGCTACAGAACGACAAACCGACGGTGGTGAAGGTCGTCACGCTGCTGGTCACGCCGCAGGAGGCCGAGCGCGTGGCGCTGGCGAGTCACTCGGGATCGCTGCGTCTGGCGATGCGCAATTACAATGATAACAAAATCGTTCTGACCACCGGCACCGACGTTGCTCAGATGCTGCGCGCCTACAGCCTGACGCCCGATGTTCCGGCGATGGCGGTGAAGCCTGAGGAGACTCATCATGAGATCGCGGCGCCGCGGCGCCGGGCCAAGCCGGTCGAGATCGAGATTCTTCGCAACGGCAAGTCGTCCGAGTCAGTCTCGTTTGTCAATGAAGCGGCGGCGAACAGCGACGGTACCAAGAACTCGGCGGGTCATACGCGCAAGGGGGCGGCGCAATTTGATAACGGCGACGCCGACCCAGGCGCCGCTGCGGAATCCTCAATGCCGGTGTCGAGCGCTCCTGAATCCGATCATCACGACCTCGTGGCGGCGCCCGTGAACAGCGACATTGCGTCGGCCAGGGCGCCCATCAATGCGACGGCGGATCACGTGCCGACGCCCAAAACGATCGACATACCATAAGCACGCGGTGGAGAAGGCGAGGTGAAGAAGATGAAAGCTCGACGAGGATATGGACTGCTTGCGTGGTTGGTTGCAGCTATCAGCATGCTCATGCTTCAGCCCGGCCGGCTGCTTGCCGCCGATAGCGCCGGCACAGGAATGTCGATCGCGCTGAATGCGGGCGAGAGCTACGTAATCAACAACGTCAGCCCCGGCGATGTTCCGACCGTGAAGGTGGTCACGAATCCACACGCGCTGGTCGTGCATAACGAGGAGCCGGGCAAGGTCGTCCTGCTGGGCGCGGAAGCAGGTGAATGGAACATTCAGGTCAAGATGGCCAATGGCGACCAAGTCAAGTATGACGTTACGGTCAAATCGGTCGGCAGCGCCTTCGACATCAATCATCCCGGCACCAGCCCGGGACCAATTGTGGGCTCCGGCAAGACCTCGGGCAGCGCGGCTCCAGCAGTCGCGACGCTCGATACGGGCGCAGGCCCGGTGAATCCGCCTTCGTCATCTTCCTCGGCTTCATCCTCATCGGCAGGAACCGCCCCGCCCATGGCCAGCTCGGAAACAGTCGCAGCCGCATCGCCAAGCGCACCTGCGCCGGTGACGGCAGCGCCCGCCGCGGCAACCGCGCCGGCTCGTGTTAATACGTCGACCTTCAATTTCGCTCCGTCGGTTCCAGCTGCTTCGTACGCTCGGCCCGCTCCGGCGCCTTCCAGTCAGACGGCTTCGGCGGCACTGTCGAACGAGCGGTATCGGAGCGACCCGTCGGTCAGTCTAAATGGCGGCGTATTGGAATCGGGTGCGATTTCAGGCGGACGCCATTATCTGCCCGAAGATGGAGTGCAGCTGCAGACGGGCTCGTCGAGAATTATCGACTTTACGACCCGGCTGCGCCGCGTATCGATCGCCGACACTAGCGTCGCCGATATCCAGGTGATCAATCCGTTCCAGGTCAACCTGATAGGCCATAAACCGGGCTTCACGACTCTGGCGATCTGGGACCAACAAGGCCAGTACCTCGAACGCCCGGTGCGAATCGATCCCAACGGCAAGCAGCAGGTGTTGCTCAGCACGATGGTGGCGGAACTGGACCGCTCCGCCATCGAGAACCAGGGCACCAACCTGTCGCTCGCGCTCATGCATCAGGGATTTTCGCTGGTAGGATTGCCAGGCCCGGTAGCGACTCCGTTTTCCGCCGAGACGAGCTTCGCTTCTCCCAGTGGAGCGGTTTTTAATTCCCCTAACAGCCTGCCGTCGGGTGGATCGCTTATCGGAATGCTGCTGTCGTCGTCGCTGACTTATGGCTTGGCGCTGGGGAACAAGGACTACCAGTTGCAGGGAATGTTCCAGTATCTCGAGCAGCACAACCTCGCGAAGCTGCTCGCGCAGCCGCAGTTGCTGGCTAATTCCGGTGAAGAGGCAAAGTTCCTGTCGGGTGGCGAAATTCCAATCGTCATCGCCCAGGCGCTGAACACCTCAATCGTCTTCAAGCAGTTCGGTACCTCGGTTGAATTCGTTCCGACCGTCGTCGGCCGCAATGACATCGAGCTGCTGGTGAAGCCTGAAGTATCGCAGCCCAATTACGCCCAAGGCGTGGCGATGTTCGGCTTCACCATACCGGCATTCGTGACTCGGCGCGCGGAAACAATGGTACAGCTCAAGGACAATCAGACGCTGATTATCGCGGGCCTCATCCTGAATCAAAAGACGACCCAGGTTCAAAAGGTCCCGTACCTCGGTGACATCCCGTATGTCGGCGGACTGTTCCGCGTCACCAGCTATAACAACAGCGAAACGGACCTGGTCATGAGCGTAACCCCGCAAATCGTGCGTCCGCTGCCCGATGGCGCCTCGGTTTACAACCCGACTTCGGTGCCTGAGCTGACGCGTGAGCAGATCGAGACCCGTCGTCTGGCGCAGCCTGACGCATCGCGCCCGAGATTCTAGCTGGGGGGCTGACAAGACATAACCGAGTATTTAGTGCATGATATGACACGACATAGCTGAACCAGGGAGAATGTATAGTGTCAGCGCTCGGTAAAAAAAGTGACGGACGCAATGGTGGGCTGAGAGTCCAATTAGTTGGCGGAGGCGGGGAGCATCGCGCAGAAGTGCGGGAGGCCCTCGCCGCCTTGGGCGACCCGGTGCTGGACATCCTGGAACTCGAACCGGACCCGGACGCCGCTCCCGACGCCACCATCGACGTCACGATGGTGGTGTTCAACGGCGACAACGAACTCTCTCTGAGTTATCTGAACGCGCAGGCGGGGCAGGAACCCCGCCCGGCTCTTTTTGCGCTGCTGCACGATCGTTCCCCGGACCTGATGAAGCGGGTGCTGAGGGCCGGAGCCGATGAGCTTCTGTTCCTGCCACTGGATTCCGGAGACGCGACCCGGGCGCTGTTCAAGATAAGCGAGACCCGCCGGCGCGAAGAAGTTCACAACGTTAACAACGGCGGCGGTACGATCGTTTCGCTGGTGAGCCTGATAGGCGGCACTGGAGTGACGAGCCTGGCGGCGAACCTCGCCCTGGCACTGCGCTACGCGTTCGAAAAGCGGGTTGCGGTAATAGATCTCGACCTGCAGACCGGCGGGTTGTCGGTGTTCCTCAATCTCGAACCCGAGCGCACGATCATGGCGCTCGCCGAGGGGACGCGAAAGCTCGATTCGATTCAACTCGAATCAGCGCTGAGCAAGCATGCGTCGGGAATCTACCTGCTCGCGGCGCCCAAGCGGATCGAGGACAGTGAGTTGGTCAGTGACGCGACGGTCGGTGCGATCCTCGACCTGATGCGCCAGCTGTTCGACTTTGTGATCGTGGATTGCGGCACGCACATCGACGCAAACTCGGTCGCCGCCTGGGAGCGCTCGCGTCATCTGTTCTACGTACTCGACCAGTCGATCGGCGCGGCACGGTGCGCGTGGCGATTCGTCGATCTGGTGGGGCGGCTGGGGCTGCCGGGGGTCGAACCCAGCTTCATTCTGAGCCGTTTCGTGCCGGGTCATCCGATCAGTGAAGACCAGCTCAGCCATACGCTGGCGCAGCCGATTCACACTCGGATTCCGCGCGATGAAAAAGTTCTCGAGCGCGTGCAGCTGAGCGCACAGGATTTGTGGCAGGTGGCGCCGAACTCGCCGCTGGCCAAGAGCGTCGAGGACCTGGCGCGCCGACTCGAGGTAGGCAGCGAAACCACCGACGGCAGTTCCCCAAGTTCATTGGTTTCGCGCCTGTTGAATGTTATCGGCGCGCGCACCTGAGGTACCCGAATGAAACTGGTTGAGAGAATTTCCCAGCAGAACAACACAACCCCGGTTCCGTTTCAGCGCTCGCTGATGGGCAATAAAAAGGGGCCCGTCAAAGACGTGCAGGCCGAGGGTTTTCAGCAGCTCAAGCTTGCGGTTCACAACCGGCTGTTCGAGATGCTCGACGTTACGCGGCTTGAAAGCCTCGAGCCGGCCCTCGCGGCGCAGAAAGTCACCACGGCAATCTCCGCCATTCTGGACGACGAGGGGCGCCTGCTCACCGACGTCGACAAGACCAGCCTGATCGAGGAGATCAAGAACGAGCTGCTGGGACTCGGGCCGTTGGAGCCGCTTTTGTGGGATGATGAAATCACCGACATCCTGGTCAACGGGCACAACCAGGTTTACGTCGAAAAAGCCGGCAAGCTTCACGCCACCGAGGTCAAGTTCCAGGACGATCAGCACCTGATGTTGATCATCGATCGAATCGTCTCGCAGGTCGGGCGCCGGGTTGACGAAGCGTCGCCGATGGTTGACGCGCGGCTGCCCGACGGTTCGCGTATCAACGCGATCATTCCGCCGCTGGCGCTCGACGGCCCGGCGCTGTCGATTCGCCGATTCGGCCGCAGGCGCTACAACATCGACGACCTGGTCGGGAAGAAGACAATGGTGCCTGAGATCGTCGAGTTTCTGCGCACCATCGTGCGCGCGCGGCTCAACGTCCTGATTTGCGGCGGCACCGGCTCGGGCAAAACGACGCTGCTTAACTGCATGTCGCTGTTCGTCCCGGCCGACGAGCGAATTGTGACGATTGAAGACTCGGCCGAATTGAGCCTGCAGCAGCCGCATGTGGTCAGGCTCGAAACCCGGCCGCCCAACGTCGAAGGCAAGGGTGAAATCACCCAGCGCGACCTGGTCAGGAACTGCTTGCGTATGCGGCCGGACCGCATAATCGTCGGCGAGGTCCGCGGCGACGAAGTGTTCGACATGTTGCAAGCGATGTCGACCGGCCATGACGGCTCAATCGCCACCATCCACGCCAACACTCCCCGCGACAGCCTGGGCCGTCTGGAGATGATGATGCTGCTGTCGGGAGTGTCGATTCCGCAACGCGCAATGCGCCAGCAAATCGCGTCGGCGCTCAACATCATCGTTCATGTATCGCGGCTATCCGACGGCTCGCGCAAACTGATGCGCATTTCCGAGATCAGCGGGATGGAGGGTGAGATGGTGATGATGCAGGATCTGTTCGAATTCAAGCGCACGGGAATCGGGCCGAGTGGCGAAGTGCTCGGCCAGTTTGTCACCACCGGGATCCGGTCAACCTACTCGCAGCGGCTGGAGGCCGCGGGCTACAAACTCGACGTTAAGGCCTTCCGCAGCACAATCGGATAAATACTATGGATTTTTTGATGGCAGGCGGCATATTCGCGCTCGTCTTCGTGGGCGTGCTGGTCTTCACCAGCCGTCGCGGCAGCGAAGCCGAGCAACAGCGCGAGGTGGCACGACGGCTGACCCCTCCCCCCGACGATCTGGAAATCGATGTCATGCGCAGGCGCCGGCCCGAACAGGGACCGCTGCTGGGCGTGCTGTACGAACTGAACCTGCTGCGCAGCCTCGAAGAGATGATGTGGCAGGCGGGCTTGTACATGAGGCTCGCCGACATCCTATTGATCATGGTGCTGTTGTTCGGCGCGGGATTGTTCGGCGGCAATATCCTGTTCCACGGCATGTGGTTCGCGCTGGGTAGCGGGCTGGTGATGGCCTGCCTGCCGCTGGCCTACATCCAATTCCGCAAGAAGCGGCGCCTGGCGGCCTTTGGCAACCAGCTGCCGTTCGCGCTTGACCTGATCAAATCGTCGCTCGAGGCGGGGCATTCGCTGCAGCGCGCGCTGCAAGTTCTGGTTGGCGAGTTCGCCGATCCGCTGGGGGCCGAATTCCGCACCGTGCTCGAGCAGAACCGGATCGGGCTGCCGCTGCCGCGCGCGCTCGAAGACATGCTCAAGCGAGTTCCGGAGGAAGACCTCCAGCTCCTGGTCGTCGCGGTGCGCGTGCAATCGGAGGTCGGCTCGAGCCTGGCTCAGATTGTCGGACGTCTGTCCGAAATCGTGCGAATCCGCCAGCGCTTGCGTTTGCAGATCAAAGCGCTGACCGCGCAATCGCGTTTCGGCGGCATGGTCGTCGGCTCCCTGCCGATCGTGGTGCTCTGCTTGTTCAGCTTGATTCAGCCGGGTTACGCCGATCGATTGTTCCATGACCCGGCCGGTCAGAAGATTCTGAAATTTGCGGCCGTCGCGGACGTTCTCGCCCTCCTGACGATCAGGCGACTACTGCGGGTGAATTACTAATATGAGTCCATTCATAGTTGGCATAGCAGTCTTTCTCCTGGCTGGCGGGGCGTGCGTGGCCTTGTACCTCGCCTTTTCGCCGCAGAGCCGGGCGGTGGATGAACGATTCGCGGATTTGGCGGTCAGGATGCGGGCTTCGCAGGGCGCGTTCGAAGGTGACCTTCAGGACGACAACCTGCTCCGCATGCTTTTCCGATGGGCCTACAAGCGCGTCCCGCCACCGAACATGGATACTCCCGCCGGGGAGAAGCTCCAGCAGACTCTGGCCCAGGCGGGATTTCTGAGGTCCAGCGCGGCGCAGACCTATCGGGTCACCCGCGTGCTGCTGGCGATTGGCGGCGGCGTATTGGGCCTGGTGGTCGGACTCGTTCTTCATGTCTCGGCGGCTCAGCCACTGCTGTTCGGAATCGGCGGCGTCGGGATCGGAATTTTCGTGCCCTCCTACTACTTGGGACGCCGCGCGCGGACGCGCCAGGAAAACATCTCAAAGCAGCTCTCGGACGTGCTCGATCTGCTGGTGGTATGCGTCGAAGCAGGCATGGGGCTGTTCGAGGCAATTCGAATCGTCGGCACGGAATGCGAACGTCATGGGCAGGAAATCGGCACCGAGTTGAATCTGGTCGCTTCCGATATTTCCGCGGGTGCGTCGCTCGGACAAGCATTGCGCGGGCTGGCCGAGCGGACTGCGGTTGATGATATCAAGCCGCTCGCCGCAACCTTGGTTCAGAGCGAACAACTTGGCGCGCAGATCGCACCCGCGTTGCGTGCCAGTTCGGACGCATTGCGACAGCATCGCCGAATACGTGCCGAGGAATCCGCGCAGAAGGCATCGATTAAGATTCTGTTCCCGCTGGTCATCTTCGTATTGCCCGCGATGATCGCGGTAATCGTTGGACCGGCAATGATCTCGATCCTCCACACGCTCTCCGCTAGTGGCGGATGATGATTCCGAGCCAACTGATTTCATCGATCAGCAGGCAATCCAATAGCCTCTCCCAGGGGGCCTCGGACCCGGCGTGCCTACGCGCCGGTCCGGGGCCTGTTTGTTTTCGTGCGGGAGTCCGACCTAAAGACTGAGACCCTTCATCAACCGAATTAGCGTCGTCCGCTCGACTCCGAGCGTGGTCGCCGCTGGCCTGGAAGTCCGGGCCCGCCTCATTTTCGAGAAGAGCGGCCGGGCGGAGTGCAACGCGCCCGTTCTTCCAATTAATTCGAGGAAGTATTCCGTGAGGTGAGAGGTACTGGCAGCAATCCCGGCGGCGACTGCAGGTATCCCAAGGCGGGCTCATCTTGGTAGTCCGCTGCGTCGCGTAGCTGGCGGGCATTGTCGCGGGCTTGACAGTCCTGCTGGTTCTTTCCTTGACATGAGGTGGTCACGGCAGCGTCTTGATCGGCCGTGGATGACGCGCACCCAAACAACCCGGCGGCTGCCGCCAGCACCGCGACGCCTAACAGTCGCTTAATCGCGCGATCGATCATAGTTGCGGGATAACTTAGCAGATTATTTCATCGGGTCGATAACGATCGGCAGCTGCCGACGGACCGCGCGACGATGGAACGCACCGGTGAGGCGCCGGGATTGGCAGCGGCGAACTTGGACTACAATTCGATTTCAACCGCGACGGTCGATTCCGAAGAGCGCCTTCTGAATCGTCGGGAAGAGCCTGCACTCCTCGTTGTCGATTGCGTCGTCCAAGTTGACCGCGAGTCCGCTCAACGCTTGTCCGGCGTCACGCGCCTGAGCTTCAGTGAGACGATCGGCGCCGGTGTCGACGATTGCGCCGATGAGCGTTCGCAGCCGGTCGTGGAAGGCGCGGACCTTGCGCCCGGCTTCTGACGAGAGACGGCCTTGCTGCACCAGCCACGGAAGTAACTGGCTGTCTTGGGCGTCGAGGTGATGGGATAGCGTTGGCTGTATCGCGGCCCAAATCTGGGCAGCATCACGCCTGAGCTCGGGCGACTCTGGATTGCGCGCGAGGCGCAATCCCGCCAGTGCCGCATCGAGCAGGCGCGATCTTAGCTGGGAGCCTTCGCGATTGAGTTCTTCGGAGAGACAACGGATCCCCGGGTCGCTGTGCGTTGGGTTCCCGGCGCTCGATTCTCCCGCGTTGATCCCGGATTTCTCCGCCGCTGAATGCGCGGATTGTCCTTCGACTTGCTGCGCCTGCAAAAATGATTGCAGCACGTGTCCGAATCGTTCGATCGACAGTGGCTTCGAAACGTAGTAGTGGGCGCCTTTGGTGCGCGCCCGTTTCTCGTTGGCATCGCTCTGGCTGCCGGCGACGTAGAGCAAAGGGGGCCCGGAGAAGTGCTTGCGAATCTGCTCGAGCAGCCAGCCACGATCATTTTCTTCGACTGCCTGATCGTCGACGATAACCAGCCGCACATTTGGCTGAGCGAACACCTCGCGACCCACGTATTTGTCGGCTGTGTGGCGAACCAGCTTCCAGGGACGCTTGACGATTCCCAGTGCGAGCTTCGCCAACGCCTCGTCATCAGAGAGGAGCAGCACGGCGGGAGAGAGACGAGTTTGCTCCGAAGTCTCCGTTTTCACCTTTTGCGGCATGTTCTCTGCCTGGTGTTCATGAAAAAACATTGTTCAGGCAGTTCTGCTCAATCATTGCAGCAAATATGCCAAAGATACCGCCCGCTTTAGAGGTTGCCCGGGGAACGAAAGGATACAGTTTCCCCCGGATGTCTCCTTCGGAACCAGCGCAATCGCCCCATCAAAAGTACGTCAACCTCAGCCAGCGGCGTTGCTCAGCGGCCGCATACAAAACAAGAAGTGAATAAGGCCCAACTTCAAGACGGTGAACCACAACAGTGCCACCTTCTATGATCACATCTGATCACATTTTGCGATCACATCTGATCACATCGCGCTCCACCTCACAAAAAGAGCCTATAGAAAATGTAGAGGCAGCTTGATGCGCCGGTGATCTGCTTCGAATCTCCCACAAGAAGCTTTACGCGAAGATCGAAAAGTACGGTCTTTTAGCAAACGAGAAACCCGACGGCCGCGGACTGGATCTGCCCGCGGAGAACAAACGAGACCAACTTTTTCACCACCCGCTAGTCCAAGCGAATCGAGTGGCACGCACGCCACTTTTTGCACGCCAGTGACGTCCCGCCGATTGGCGAGATTAATCCCTGCTTTGGTTTTCCCGATTTGACGAGATCATCCGCCTGCCACGGCCGTCCTCATCGAAGATACTCGGTTTGTGCGCGCTGCCCTGCGGACCGGCAGACAAGGCAAAAAGTCAACAAGGCCCAAGCTCCCGAGGGTGTGCACGACAGTGTGGACTGCGATGCCATCGGCAAAATCGGGCTAACACTTACCTTGGGACGATGTTTTGGCCTAAGAGTTGCTTGTCAAAGTAAACAGGCCGATGGGGAACTGCGGCTAAGCGCCGCAAGTGAATTATTTGCCTAGAACTGCCGCGCCCATTGCGCCCGGCAGTTCGGCTGGGGGAGTGAAGATGAACATCAATATTTTTCGCGGGCGCCGCTTGGCCGCGGCCGTTGCGCTCCTGATGCTGACTTGCGCCGCGCCGTCGCACGCATGGTGCGCGAACCTGTGGGTGTCGGTCACTAGCGGCTTAGGCGGCGGCATCGAGTCATACACACCAGGACAACTCGCCCAGAGCGGAACGCCAACGCCAATTCATCTGAGCACGTTTGACGCCGCGACGGGCATTGCCTTTGACGACTCTCATAACCTTTGGGCTGTTGTCGGCGGCGACACGGTGGTGCGATTCACGCCCGCGCAACTCAAGAACCTGGGTCGCGATCCGAACCCGGCGCCCGGGGTGATCATCAAAAGTACGTATATGTTCAGACATCTCTATGGCTGCAGCTTCGACCATGAGGGTAACCTGTGGGTGGCAGACGCCGAGAAGGGCTCGATCGATGAGCTTTCACAAGCACAACTCGAGGCGGGCAGCGGAAATGTAACGCCCCGCATAGTCATCGCTTCCTCCGATCTGGTTGGTCCAAGCTTTGTGACATTCGATAAAGCCGGGAATGCGTGGATAGACAGCAAGAACGGCGATCAGATCGCCGAATTCACAGCCGGTGAACTGACGAGCAGCGGCACCAAGTCGGCCAATGTCTTGTTGTCCGACGACGGCGGCTGCACCAACCTCTGCAGCCCGGGACAGATCGCGTTCGATCAAAGGGGCAACCTTTGGGTCCCCAACGAAGACGCGAACACGGTCGTCGAGTTTACCAAGGATCAACTGACCAGCTCCGGCAAACCCACTCCGGCGGTGACCTTAGACAGTGCCATCTTTGACGCACCATGGGGAGCGGTATTCGACACCAGCGGCAATCTGGTGGTTATGAACTACTCCGACGGAGAGATCGCCAAGTTCACCTCCCAACAGTTGAAGGTGAGCGGCGCGCCGATTCCCGACGTCTCAGTCAGGGGATCGAGTATCTAGGACTATCAGATCATCTTCGCAGCGGCTTCATAGCGCCGTGGCGCGCGCCGTCTGCGCTGTCCCAGGACCCTAGCGCGGCTTCTCGAACGCCTCTTCCATCGCGGCGGCTTCGAGCGAGAGGCCGCGCGTTTCGGGCAGGAAGAGTGCGACGATGATCGCGTTTGGTATCGCTAGCAGGCTTAAGTATCCGACCACGATCGACAGACCGCCAAGCCGCGCGGCGAGCAGCGCGATCAGGGTCTGGGCGGAGACCGCGGCGACCGCGCCGACGAGCGCGAACCATCCCATCATCGCGCCTCGGATCGCAGTGGGGAACAGTTCGGTGGCCAGGGAATTGCCGCCCACCTGCCCCGCGCTCAGGCCAGCGGTGAAACAGCAATAGGTGACCCCGATCCATAGCCAGCGAAGGTTCAAGTGCGCCGGCGGACCCCAATAGAAGGTGAACGCGCCGAGACTGGTCATCAGGGCCGCAACGACGATGGTGGGGATGCGGCCGTAACGCTCGCAGTTTCGCGCGGCGAGCGGAAAGCCGAGCATCCCCACGCCGCCTCCGACCAGCATCAGGACGCTGGCGGCGCCCGGCGCCAACTTCACGACGGAGACCAGGTGGAAGTACGCCCAACTGCTGCCCGCGACCCCCGCGATGTTGGCCAGCAACGAGCAGACCAGAATCGTGATCGCGCGGCGTCGATAGAGCCGTCCGAACGCGTCGTAAAAGCTGCTGGCCGAAGTCGTGCCGGCCGCGGCGGCGCGTTGCCAGCGGCCGCTCTCCGGGATGACGCGGGCGGCCATCCACAGCGCGGCGATTCCCATCGCCGACGCCAGCACCAGCATCCATCGCCACGAGTGATGACTCGCCACCATCGGCATCACGATCAGGCACAGCCCGCCACCGAGACCAATCCCCAGCCCGCCCCAGCTTTGCCCCCGCGCGCGCTCCTCGATCGCGAGTTCCTCGGCCAGGATCACGATACCGTCGGCGATCGTGGCGCCGATGAAGGCGTAGAGCGCGATCTCGCACAGCGCGAAGGCCGCGATGTTGGTCGAGAGGGCGGCGGCGAGCGCGCTAACCGACGTGCCGGCCATGCATACCAGCAGCATCCGGCGGCGCCCTATCCGATCGATCATCCGCGACAGTCCCAGTGCGCCAATCGCCGAGAGCGAAATCCATGCGAACAGGCCCGCGATTCCCGACTCGCCAAGGTGAAAGCTCTTCGCGATCCAGGGTGCGCCGATGCCGTTGATCGCCGAGGTGAAGCCTTCGAAGCCGAGCACGCGCGCGATCGAATGGGTCAGCCGGCGATTTTTCAGCGCGGCGTCCTGGTCACCGAGGCCGCGCGCAGCTCCAGCGTCGTCGGCGGCCGAGTTCGCGTCAGGCTGATTGCTCATTTTTCTTCCGTCGGGCGCCTGCGAGTGCCCGCCGAGAATAGCTGTCGCTGTCCCGGACGGTCGAGGCTAAGCGCCGGGCCGGCGGTAATTCATTTCCCGTTTTTCGTTTTTCGTTTTTCGTTGGTGCGCTGCGATGCTAATTGCCGCGGCGCGCGATCAGGGCGACAAAGTCCCCCTCGGTCAGGATGCCGACCAGGCGCCCATTTTCGACAACCGGAAGGCAGCCGATCTTCCGCTCGGTCAAAAGTCGCGCGGCCTCGATCAGATGCATATCCGGGCCGGCGGTGACTACATCGGTGGTCATCACGTCCTTGACAGAGAGAGTTTCCAGGATCTTGCGCTGCGCGTGCTTGCCATAGCCAAGCGCCTGCGCGAGCGCATCGCGAAAAAGATCGCGCTGGCTCACAATGCCGACGAGGCGCTGATCGTCATCATCGACAACGGGCAAATGGCGAATCCGTCCCAAGCGCATGATGTCGTCAGCCAGGGTGAGTTGGTCGTTGCGTTTAAGCGTGGTGGGATCCGCTGACATCACGTCGCGAACTTTCAGATCTTTCATGCTGAGTTCTCCAGCGTCAAAGCTTCACAGGCAATCCAAAAGGAATCTAGCGCCTTCCGTGCGATGGCAAAACCCCGGCGTTGGATCGCCTGATTGGCGCTTTGCGCCGCCTTAGCGACATAATCGGTTTTAGCGTGACGACGGCAGCCAGCATCGTGTATCCGATCGCGCCACGCGATTCGATACATCGGACAAGTTCCTTCGGCTCGATTGCTTGATTATGGGTCCGTGAATTGCTTCGCTCTTCTGTGGACGACAATTCACCAGCAGCTCGCGGAGAATCTGTATGAAATCCAAGACCGGTGGGAAAACCAAGACCTCACGGCCAAACCAGGCGGCTGCACGACTAAAGGATCTGAGCAAGCTGCTTGCGCGCGCACGCCAGGCAGCGCTCGCTCGAGTACGGGTGCTGCGCAAGGAGGAGCAAGACGACGCGGTGGAACTGCCGGCCGACGACCTGGACGTGGCCCGTTCGCTCGAAGACATCGAGACCGACGCCGGTCTAATCGAGCGATACGAATTTCAGCTGAAGGCCATAGACGCCGCGCTTAGCCGGCTCGAACGCGGCCGTTATGGAATCTGCGAGAAATGCAAAGAGGATATCCCGATCGAGCGGCTGAAGGCCGTGCCGTTCGCCGCCTATTGCATCGATTGCCAGAAGCAGCGCAACGAGCGCAGACGCCCCGGCGAGGGAGAGGTCGACGAGCCATCGCGTCATGTCTGGACGCCGCCCGAAGAGCTTAAGGAGTCGGTGGACGAGTAACACAGTCTGACGAATTAGCGCGAAACAGAGGAGACAGCGATGACTCGGCTATTTCGGAGGGTCCTGTGTCCGATTGATTTTTCGGAGCACTCGTTGGCGGCTCTCGATGTCGCCCTGAAAATAGTGCAGCAGAACGACGCCGCGCTGTACTTGCTCAATGTCGCGCCGATGCCGGCCGGCGCGGCCGGCTTCCAGCCAGTGCCAATGGATGCTTACCCAATTGTTGAAAAGGACAAACGCGAGCAGCTGGAAAAGCTCGCGCAGCAACGGATTCCCGCCGCGGTGCGCTGCAAAACGCTGGTGACCAGCGGCGATCCGGCCGAGCAAGTGCTCGAGACCGCGCGCGATCTCGATGCCGACTTGATCGTGATGGGCACGCACGGCCGCAAGGGATTGAGTCACCTGGTGCTCGGCAGTGTCGCCGAGCGGGTGGTGCGAGAATCACCGATACCAGTTCTGACAGCGCATGCAACCGCGCGCGTTCGAAAGGCCGCTTGAGAGATAGGGGCTAGCCGGATGGCTGCCCGCCTGGCGGCGGTCAGCTTCGCAGCCTGGACTCATTCGTCGCTGGTTGTCGCTGCGAGCGCATCGCTGGTCGTGATAATTCCGACCAGGCGGCCGTCCTCGACGACCGGTAATCCATCGATTTTCCGCTCGCGCATAATACGCGCGGCTTCGCGGATGGGCGTCTGAGGTCCTACCGTCACAAGCGCCTGGGTAATCGCTCGTTTGGCGGGCGTGTCGTCGAAATGTCCCACAAACGAGCGGATGTCGCCTTCGGTAAGCATCGCGACGACGCGACCGTCCTGAAGCAGCGGGATGTTTCGGAAGCCGCCCTCGAGCATCTTTGCATGAATCGTCGAAAGCTTCTCGTCGAGTTGCCCGGTGACAGGATTGGCCGTCATCCAGACGCCGACAAGATCTTTCCGAGGTGCGTTTTGACGAACAGTCAGCACAGGACATCGAGCTTCGCGCAGTACGAGTTCGGCCACGCTGCCGAGGAAGAAGCGCGACACGCCGCGGCGACCATGCGTGGACATGACGAGCAGATCCGCACCGATGCCGCGCTCTGCCTTGAGAATCGATGCCGCAGGTTCGCCCATATTAACCATGATCTCGTATTTGATTCCCGCCAGATGCTTGCGCGCGAGTTCCAGCAGGTTGTTGCGCGCCGCGTCCTCCTGCGCCTTGTAGAGATCCAGGTACACGGGCATCGAAGTAGGCGCGATGACTAACATTATGGTGTGCAGAACATAAACGGTGGCGTCGAAATGTCGCGCGAGTTCCGCCGCCGCCTCGAGCGCCGCGATCGAGTTGTCGTCGAAATCCACCGGGCACAGAATCTTGCGATAGGGCAAAGACATGGGAGAACTCCTTTACCCGGCGGTCTTGGGATGAATCGTCAAGACCGGGACCGGCGATTCGCGAACGACGCGCTCCGCGACGCTGCCCAGCAGGAAGTGCTTCAGGCCAGTGCGGCCGTGCGTGCCCATCACGATCAGGTCGATGCCTTGTGCAGCAGTGAGCTTGAGAATCTCCGGCGCCGCGTTCCCGCTTGCGACGAAAATCTCATGTGGGACCCCCGCCAGTTTTTCCCGCGCAATTACTTCCAACCGGCGGATACATTCTGCTTCAAATTCAGGGTTGGGGTTCAGCGCGACCGGCGGCAGTGCGGTGGCGGCAGCGGGCGGCGCGCCGATCACGGTCAGCAGGTAAACTGTAGCGGAGTTCTGCTTCGCCAGCCCGCAGGCGAGTTCGAGCGCGTCCATCGAGTCACGCTCGAAGTCAATCGGGCACAGTATTCTCGAAAAAACCGCCGCCATCTCTGTTAATCTGCCCTCAGCGCGTTGCCGTACTTAGAGCATACTCCGCTACAGGCTCGGAATCAGGTCAGTTGGCGGACTCGATTGTGATGAAAGGAGCCAGCGAACGGTCAGCGGGTGTCTCCGAAGGGAGCACGGTAAAGCGGGAAATGGATGTAGATAGCTGAAAACCGTGTGGGCAGAAGCCTCGGCTTCGCGACCGGCGGCGAAGAGACGGCATCGCGATTGCTTCCTTCAATGGCAAACGGTTCAACGGAGCGACACCGATGCAGGATTTATCCATCGAGCGGCAGCGGATGGTTACCACTCAGATCGCATCGCGCGGTATCGAGGATGCGGCGGTGCTGCATGCGATGGGAGCGGTTCCTCGTGAGGCATTCCTGCCGAGCCGGCTCGCCGAGTTTGCGTACCAGGATACTCCGCTGCCGATCGAGGCGGGGCAGACGATCTCGCAGCCGTACATCGTCGCGCTGATGATCGAATGCGTCGAGGCAAAGCCGCATGAAAAGGCGCTCGAAATCGGCACCGGGTCGGGCTACGCCGCAGCCGTGCTTTCGCGGATCATGGACAGCGTCTACACGGTAGAGCGTCATGAGGAACTCGCGACGATTGCGCGGCGGCGCTTCGCGCAACTGCACTACGACAACATCCATGTTCTCACCGCCGACGGCACCCTGGGATGGCCGGAACATGCACCCTACGATGTCATTATCGTGACGGCGGGTGGTCCCCAGATTCCAAAGCCGCTGCTCGAGCAGCTCCGAGTTGGTGGGCGGCTGGTAATTCCGGTCGGGTCGTCGTCTTCTCGGGCTCAACAACTGATACGAGTCACGCGGGTCAGGGAGGACCAGTACGAGGAAGAAAACCTTGGTGACGTGCAGTTCGTTCCCCTGATTGGCGCGCAAGGATGGGCAGACGAATCAGGACGGACTGCGGCGCGCGCGAGCAGGCCGCAGTCGGTGGCGACACTCATACGCGAGGTTGCCGAGCCGATAGGCGACATCGGTGAAGTCGATCTCTCGCCAATCCTGGAGCGAATTGGCGATGCGCGCGTTGTGCTGCTCGGAGAAGCGACGCACGGCACTTCGGAGTTCTACCAGATGCGCGCGCGGATCACTCGCGAGCTTATTTTGCGGCGCGGATTTAGAATGGTGGCGGTCGAGGCCGATTGGCCCGACGCCGCGCGAATCAACCAATACGTGCATCACGCGCCCGCGCGACAGCAGCAATGGAACGCGTTCACGCGCTTCCCGACCTGGATGTGGCGTAATCGCGAGACTTTGGAATTGGTCGAATGGTTGCGCGCCTACAACGCGGAGATTCGCGCGCCGGAGCTGCGCGCCAGCTTCTACGGACTCGATCTGTACAGTCTGTTCACTTCGATTCACGCGGTCATCGAATACTTGAGCGGCGTCGATCCGGCGATGGCGGCGGTCGCCCGGCAGCGATACGGCTGCCTGACGCCGTGGGAGAGCGATCCCGCCGTGTACGGACGCGCCGCGCTGGGCGATCCATATCGCATTTGCGAACAGCCGATAGTTGAGATGCTGGGCGATCTGCTGAAGCGTCGAATCGAGTATTCAGAGCGCGACGGCGATCGATTCTTCGACGCGATCCAGAATGCGCGCCTGATTGCCGCCGCCGAGCAATACTACCGCGTCATGTACTACGGCTCCGTCGAGTCGTGGAACCTGCGCGACCAGCACATGTTCGACACGCTCGAGCGGCTGCTCGAATTTCAGGGCGTCGGCAGCAAAGCGATTGTATGGGCGCACAACTCGCATGTGGGCGATGCGTCCGCTACGGAGATGGGTACGCGCGGGGAACACAATGTGGGGCAGTTGTCCCGAAATCGGTTCGGCGGCGCAGCGTACCTGGTCGGATTCGGAACCGATCGCGGGACCGTCGCGGCAGCATCGGAATGGGACGGCCCGATGGAGATAAAGCGGGTGCGGCCTGCGCACGAACGAAGTTACGAACGGCTGTTTCACGAATCAGGGGTCGCGGCATGCGCGGTTGCTCTGCGGGCGCCCCGGCGCCAGGCGCTGCGCGATGAACTCGCGCCGGCGCGTCTTGAGCGGGCTATCGGGGTGATCTATCGGCCGCAATCGGAATTGGAGAGTCACTATTTCCAGGCGTCGCTGCCGCGGCAATTCGACGAGTACATCTGGTTCGATGAAACCAAAGCCGTGTCACCGCTATCCGCAGCCGCGACCCGCGGAGTCCCGGAAACGTTCCCATTTGGAGTGTAACTGATAATCCTCGATGGAATTTCCCGGTTAAAGAAGCGGATGAAGGAAGCCTAATGTGCTGGGGAAACGGGAACCCGTCATGATGATTTGGTAACAAAGCGAAACGCCTTAGAGAAAAGAAGGAGCAGAATGGTCATGTCAGAAAGTTCATCGGCGAAGATTCGATCGAAGGGCTGGAGCCGGATGCCCCTGGCAGCGATAGTAGCGCTGATGTTAGCGCCGGCATTGATCTCAACCGCCGCCCGCGCCTCCGAAGTCGATCTGAAGGCGGCGACCAGTAATTTTTCGGATTCGTGCGTGGACTGCCATGGCCAGTCGGGCAAAGGCGACGGACCCAAGGCGGCGAACCTATCGGTGAAAGTGGCAAACCTGACCGATTGCGCGAAGATGGGCAAGGTCAGCGACGACGTCCTCTTCACGATCGTCAAAGAGGGCGGCGCGGCGGCCAATCTCAACAAGGCGATGGCTGGGTTCGCCGACGCCTATGATGACAACGAGATCAAAGGTCTGGTCGCCTACGTCCGCAGCTTGTGCGGAAAGTGACGCGGCGATGCGCGGAGTGCCGGAGACGTTCCCATTTGGAGTGTGACATGTAATTCTTGGCGGGATTTCCCGGCTTCTCATTCGATCCCAAGAATCGCGCGCACGCCACCAGGATGACCCCAACTCGCAGATTCGCGCTCGCACTCTCGCTGCTCGCGGTGATGACCGTAATCGGCGCCGCCGGGTACATGCTGATCGAGCACTGGCCGGTGCTCGACGCCTTCTACATGTCCGTCATTACGATCTCGACGGTCGGGTTCGGCGAGGTAAGACCGCTCAGCCCGGCCGGTCGTCTTTTTACCATTGGGCTGATAGTCACAGGTGTCGGCAGCGCGATTTACCTGTTCTCGGTGATTGGGGAACTTATCGTTGAGGGACGGCTTAGAGAGTTTCTCGGGAAGAGCGCAATGAATCGCAAAATTCACGGTCTCCAGGGGCATGTTATCGTATGCGGCTTCGGTCGTTTCGGCGGCGCGGTGGTCGAAGAGCTAAATCGCACGGCGGTGCCGATGGTGGTGATCGAGGCTGACCCCGCCAGGCAAGCAGAGCTGGATGTTGCCGGCGCGCTGCACGTTACGGGATCGGCGCTGGAAGATTCGGTGCTCGAAGAAGCCGGAATCGCTTCGGCCCGCGCGATAATCGTCGCAACCGGATCGGATGCGGACAACGTGTACATCACGCTTTCGGCGCGCGAGAAAAATCCGAAGATTCTCATTTACGCCCGCGGCGACTCGGATGCAGGGCTGCGGCGGCTCCGGCTTGCGGGAGCGGACCAGGTGGTCGCGGCCTATCAATGGGCCGGGATGAGAATCGCGGCGAGCATCATCCGTCCGTCGGTGGTGGATTTCCTACAACTCTCGGTGCCCGGCCGCGAGTCGGAGGTCGATCTGGAAGAGATCAGGATCTCGCGCCAAAGTCCGGCGGCCGGAAAGACGATCGCGGCGGTGGAACGGGCCAATCCGCGGCTTCGGATCGTGGCGATGAAGCGCGACGACAAACCACTCGAGATGATTCCCGGCGCCGATACGCAGATCGAGGCCGATGATCTGCTGGTGGTGATCGGCGAATCGGACAGCCTCAAACGCCTGGCGTCCCTTTAAGACTTTCGGCGCAGCGGTCCAGGCGGCGGTCGCGATTGGCGCGGCCGCCCCGGAGAGACGGTCAGAATCGAGGACAGGTGGCCGGCAGCGCCGCGGAGTCGATGCCTTCGCACATCGCGTTGTTCACCGTCAAGTTGCCTTCGGCGTCAAGCCTCACCTTCCAGACGGTGTCGTAGTCGTTGCCCGGCCAAAGGGGCACCGCTGGGGCGGCGTCGGGCGGGAAATAGCTCGAGACCAGATTATTCACCATCGGTTGGATGAATTGGTACGACCAGGCCAGCAGCACGGTCTGATTGGAGAATTGGCCGTCGTTGAAGAAAAAATTACTGGTTGCCGAGGCCGAGCTCGTATCGAAGCTGGCGGCCAGACCATAGGGCAGGTTATTGGCGATTGCGTATGGTTCGACGGTCAATGAAGGCGCAACACCCGACCACGAGAAGCCCTCGGTGCCGGGGCTAGTCTGAGCGGGGTCGCTCGAATAGACCTGCTGGGGGCTGATTTTGCCGCGCAATGCGTTGGGAAGATCCAGCGCACGCCATTGCCCCGCGCAGACATAGTTACCGTCGCTCCAATATTGCAGCGGATGCGCGTCTGCGTGCCGAATGATGTAAAAGGTTTCGCTTTTGTTGATGTTCGCGGGAATTTCAGCGCCAGCGATGGTGCTGGTATCGATGCTGAAAGGTTCCTGCGCCGTGCATGGAGTGCTGACCGGCTTCGGCGAGGGCAGCTTAGGGTAGGTGGAACGCGGGTTCAGATGGCTGTTGAAGGTAACCAGGCTGGCGCTTCCCCACGGCGCGATCGAGATCGCATAGATATGGTTGGGACCCGCATAGCTCACCGGAAGAGTCAGGTTATAACCTTCGTGCTCATTGATATTTGCCATCAGAGCACTGGTGGTCTCCCAAGGCGCCGAGAAGACATAAAAGCCCGGGACTTCTGCCGTGACGATACCGGCTACCAGGGTTTCGTTGTTGTCTTCCTGATCGTTGAAATCGAGACCCTGGCAATTCGGGCAGTATGCTGTCGGCGTAGCAACTCCGGCGGGTACCGACCCTGACGCATAGGATGCATTGAGCGGGTAGCTGTTGCCGGTATACGGAAAGTATTCGGGCGGAAGGACGCTGGACAGAGTGATGTGGTTCAGAAGGGCGAACTGCTCAATGGTCTCAGGCGCCGCCATATCGGGGTAATTGCTGGTGGTTTGCAAATGGGTCATCGGTTCGAGCACATAGATGCCGGTTACATTCTTCCTCCCCAGTACGTGCCGTCGCAGGAACGTGGCCATCCGGAGCGACCGCTGCAAACCGCGATTGGTGAGGTTTGCCGTGCTTGGATTGAGGTCCCCGGGAGCTTGGTAAGCCAAATCCTCGCTTACCACGAAGATCAGGTTGAGGTTGTCGGCGCTCAGCGGAGCGGGAGTTGACGACGCTGTTGCATTGGCACCGAATGAGCCGTCGAGTCCTGTGAGCAGCGCCAGGGCGAGGATCAAGCACAGCGGCAGTACAACGGTAATTTTATTCATAATCATCGAACCAGCCGAGTGTTGGCTAAGGATACACACCAGTCAATGACTGTGGCGCCTGGCGCGCGTCGAAGTGCACGACCGCCGCGCTTTCCGGGCTATCGAACGCGCTCCGCAATGAGCGAGCCCCGAGTCCGCGCAGAATGCGCCGACTCGATGCCGCCGGCATACTCGATTAAGGACCTTCGGCGGAGCGGACCACGCGGCGCACGGAATTGAGGTAGCTGTGTTCGAGCGCGGCCTGGAGTTGGGAATCGCTTTCGGCGTGAAGCTCGAAGATCGGCGCGGCCCGCATCACGGTGTCGGCTCCGGGGTTGCCGCTGCCGTTACCAGCGCGCCAAATGAAACCGTGTACGGACCGAGCGGGTCGGGGACGTCGGTAACCGTTATGAACGCCAATTCCGTGCCCGCCGCGGTCGGAGCAAACGTAACCAAGAGCGAACAATCCGACTTGGCCGCCAGCGTCGCGGTGCAGGTGCCGCCGGTGACGCTGAATTCGCGGGCGTTCGCCCCGCCGAAGCCCTCGCTGAGCGAAACCGGGTTGGCCTGTAAGTTTTGCACCGTGAGCTCCTTGGTCGCCTTGGAGCCGACCTGCACGTCGCGGAATGCGTAGCTGGTGGGCGAGACGGCCATCGTGATCGTGCCGTTGCCGCTGAGCGCCACGCTCTGCGGGCTGGTCGCAGTGTTGTCGGAGATCTTTAGCGTCGCGCGGCGCGCGTCGACCTGGCGCGGCGTGAAGCCGATCGCGATCGTGCAGGCGAGGCCCGGCGCAAGTCCGCTCCCGCCCGACGGACAGGTCGAAGTCCCCACGGCGAATTCAGCCGGGTCGGACGAAGTGACGCTGCCGATGATCAGCGGGCTAGTCTTGCCGGTGTTGGTGACCGTGAGGTTCCTGGTGGCCGTGTCCCCCACCGGAGAGCTGGGAAAATCAAGCGAATCCGCGACGGAAATAGTCGTCGGCACGGTGGGGGCCGCGGCAGCCATAATGAAAAACGCGACTGCGCTCAGGATTGCGAACGCGCCGATCCGTAGTTTACCTGCGCACTTGTTCATCTGCTTCCCTCCCATCTTTGGCGAGTAAAACAGCAGCACGACTTAAATGATCATAGTGATTGAAATTAAGCAATAGTTATACCAATGTTATTTAGTTACTCTATGCTAACCAGACTGCCCAAGCGCCTAATTATGCTATGGAGTACGCAGGTCGGTGGTAGCACCAATTGATACATTAGTGTTGCTCATCGCGTGTTCATTCGAGCCGAAACGCCCGATATGGATGCGTCGATAGAATCGCGCAACCTGTATTTACGTCCTTGACCGAGAGCGCCTATGTCGATTGGCGCGACGAGAGCGGAGAATTCGGTTAAGGATCTTCGACGTAGCGGACCAGGCGCCGCACGGAATTGGCGTACTCGAGCGCGGCCTGAAGCTGAGCATCGCTTTCGGCGTGAATCTCGAAAATCGGCTCGCCCCGCATCACGGTATCGCCGACGCGCTTGTACAGCTTCACGCCCGCGCAAGCATTCGAAGGGGCGCCGGCGCGTTTTGCTATTCGCGATATTTCCCAGCAGTCGATCTGCGCAATCATCCCGCTTTGTCCGGCTGCAACGTCTCGGCGCAAAGGCGCTTGCGCAGGCATCTCGCGCCGTCCCTGCGCGTCCACGATTGCGTCGAATCTTTTGAGCGCGGCGCCAGAATCGAGTGTGCGGCGCGCCGCCTCATAGCCGCGCGAGGGCGGCTCGGCTCCGGTCATTTCCAGCAGACGACCGGCGAGCATCAGCGACTTTTCGCGCAGATCGGCGGGCGCACCGGGCTCGCATCGGAGGACCGAAAGGACGTCGAGCGCTTCCAATCGCGGTCCGACGCCATAGCCGATCGGGCCGAGCGCCTGGGTGGTCACGGTCTCCAGCCGCAGGCCGATCCGCTCGCCCACGGCCCTGAACGACGATGCGAGATGCTCGGCAAGCTCGGCAGTTCTGACCTTGGTCGAGGGTCCGACTGGAATGTCGATCACGACGTGGGTGGCGCCGGCGGTTTTCTTCTTGGCGAGGATCGAGGCGACCATCTGCGCCTCGGTGTCGATCTCCATCGGGCGCTCGACGGTGATCAGGATGTCGTCGGCGGGCGCCAGCTCGAGCGCGCCGCCCCACGCGATGCATCCGCCGACTTCCTCGACAATCCGGTACAGCCGCTGGGGCGATAGGGCGACATCGGCGAGCACCGCCATCGTGTCGCCGGTGCCGGCCGGGCTGGTGATAGCGCGCGAGGAAGTCTTGGGGATTTTGAGTCCGAGTTGCGCGAGAATCGGGACCAGGATCATGGTGGTTCGGTTGCCGGGAACACCGCCGATGCAGTGCTTGTCGGCGACGACCGAGTCGCCGAACTTGAGCTGCTCGCCCGTGGCGATCATCGCGAGCGTGTAGTCAATCAGTTCCGACAAATCAAACTTCTGAAAGACGCACCCGAGCACGAACATCGAAAGCTCGACGCGCGAATAACGCCGTGCCGCGACGTCGGTCAGGATCGCGTCGAAATCCTTGCGTCCAAGGTGTCTTCCCCTGAGCTTGGCCCGGACCAAATCCACGCTCAGCGGCGCGACCGCGAGACTTGCGCCTACTGCGGCGCCATCGGGCAAGCCGAGATCGTGAAATGCTTCATCCGAGAGTCCGATCTCGTCGGCTTCGAGCAGGTCATTGCTGCAGACATTCAGGACGCCGGTGATTTCGCGCTGGATCCCGGTTTGGCGATCGATGCCGAAGACGCGGGCCCGGTCGAGCGGGTGCAAGCCTAAGTTTCCAGTTCGGACGGCGCGCTCGTGAATGACGACCACGTGCTCGCGCAGCGTGTCGAGCGGCAGATGCTTGAGGCGAAAGTCCGTCACAGCCTGGTTAGTCTATCCGCACCTGCTCGAGATTGCGCGGTACCACGGCGTTCCATCCCAGCTCATCGGTTATGCGCGCGCGCAGAGCTTCGGATGCGGGCGGCTCGCCGTGAACGATATAAACGATCTGCGGCCGAACCGTGGCGAGCTTCAGCCAGTTGAGGATTTCCCGCTGATCGGCGTGCGAGGAGAAGCCGGGCACATCGACAATTTCCGCGGCGACCGGAACATAGTCTCCCAGCATCTTCACCATCGAAGCGCCGTCGAGCAGCGACCTGCCGCGAGTTCCCGCGGCCTGAAACCCGACGAGAATCACCGTGTTGCGGCGGTCGGGAAGCCGTCTTTTGAGATGATGGAGGACGCGGCCGCCCGACGCCATTCCCGACGCGGAGATGATGATCATCGGCCCCGGCATCGAGTTCAGCTCGATCGACGCCGCCACGGTTTTGATCTCGGTCAGGTCCTGGCCGTTGAAGAAACTTTTTTCGTGCGCGATGTCGGCGCGGATTTCAGAGCTGCCGCGAGCGATGGACTGTTCGTAAAGCTTCAGCGCGGCAAGCGCCATCGGGCTGTCCACGAAGGTCGGAGTGCGCGGGATTGCGCCGGCGTCGCGCAGGCGCGCCAGATGATGCAGGATGACCTCGGTTCGATCGACGGCAAAAGAGGGAATGATGACGACCCCGCCGCGCGCGAGCGTCCTTGAAATCGCATCTTCGAAACGCTGAAGCGACGCCGCATCGTCATGAATCCGATCGCCGTAGGTGGACTCGATCACGATCACGTCGGCGGCGGGCGGCGGCGCGGGAGGGCGCAGGATCGGGTGAGTTGGACGTCCAAGGTCGCCGGTGAACAGGATTCTCCGGCGCCGGGGAGAGTCTATCTCGATGCTTACCAGGGCCGCTCCGAGAATATGCCCGGCATGCAGAAACTGCGCGGTTATCGGACCGAGTTCGACCCTGGTGTCGAACTCCGCCGGCGAAAAGCAATCGAGCGAATTCCATGCGTCCTTTTCGGTGTAAAGCGCCAGCGCAGGCGAGTGCTTGGAATATCCTTTTGCGTTCGCGTAACCGGCCTCTTCTTCCTGAAGATGACCGCTGTCCGGAAGCAGGATGCGGCACAGGGCGTGCGTACCGGGCGTCGAAATCACCTTTGCGCGGAAACCGTCGCGCACCAGCGCAGGCACATAACCGCTGTGATCCAGGTGCGCATGCGTCAGCACAACGGCGTCGATGCCGCGCGCATCGACCGGCAGCGGCTGCCAGTTCATCAAGCGCAGTTGCTTGAGCCCCTGGAACAGGCCGCAATCGACCAGCACGCGGCGATCGCCGGCGGTCAGCAGAAACTTGCTGCCCGTGACCGTGCCGGCAGCGCCAAGGAATCGGAGGATCGGGGCGGGGGCGTTCACGATGCGGTTCGGCACTGGTTCAGTTTACCAACCTGAGGACCTGGGCGCGATTCTGACTGATCGAGTAGAGCCGAAAATCGCTATTTATACCATCAGTTGTGCTTTTGGGACGGCTGCGCTCTATGGCTAGCTTTGTTCCGTCAAGAATTATTTCGGCCAAGAGCAGGTGTCGCCCGATTTCGGGTGAGCCGGGCGAGTACGGGACATCCTGGCGGTTGACCATTGCGAATGTGTAGCACGCCGAATCCGGCGGCGTCAGGCTGAATGGTTCATCCCTGGCAGGGCTGAGCCCTGGCCGTTGGCACGGCTGGCCGGTATTAAGGCCGCGCTCCGTTGTCGCGCGCGGTCCCGGGAGTTACTGTCGTTTGGGCGCTGGGAGAAGTGCTCGGAGCCGCGCTGGGAGTTGTGCTTGGCTGCGCACCGGAAGTCGGACTCGGGGCCGCGGTGATCGGCGGGTTCGGGCTGGCGGAAACATTCGGCTGGCCTTCACCGGTTATCCGCACCAATTTTTGACCGCTGTAGCAGAAAGTGACCGGATGTTTTTCATTCTTGGTCACGCCTTCGGTCGGAGTCAGAATGATTTCGGCCAGGCCGAGAGTGAAAAGGTCGGCCGCGCCCTCGGCGACCGCAATTGGAATTTTCCCGCCGGCTCCATATCCCCGAGTGTAGAGTTTGTAGAAGTCGCAGCTGGTTCCATCGGATTCGACTGCTGTGCTGTCGGGAGCGCCGAGCTTTTCCAACACCGCGTCGCGCGACATGCCCTCCTGATAGTCATTCAGATCGACGGGGGTCGGGCGCGTCGCTTCCATGTACACGGAACACGCGGCCAGACAGCTCGCAAGCAAGAGTGCCGCGCAGACCGACAAAATCGACTTCATATTCCCCCCTGTTTCGATCCGGGCAACACACTGCCCGTGGGTCCAACGAAGCCCTGCCTATCACACAGGTTTTGTTTTTGCCATCCAAGTTGTTGCTGCGGCGCAACAGGCGGTTAACGGACTTCGGATTGGAGTGACGCAGAAAAAAGAGGATGACGGCGTTGAGCTGAATGCGGGCACCCTCACCCGCGCCGGAGGCGCGGCCTCGCCCTGTCAGGAGAGCTTTGCATAACCGGATGTTGGTGCTGGAGCAATACGCGCTGGCGCGCGAGATCCTTCGCTGCGCTCAGGATGACACAAAAAGACAAGAGGCCCTTCTGTCATTCTGAGCGAAGGCTGCTGTAGCGAAGAATCTCGACGGGCGCCCTAGCGTCCGGCGTTAGTTACGCAAAGCTCCCCTGTCAGGGCGAGGCATAGGAAAAAGAGCTGGGGTCCCTCGGCTTCGCAGACTTCGCTCGGGATGACACAAAAATAAGACGACCCTCGTGTCATTCTGAGCCGCCGCGGCGAAGAATCTCCACGGACACTCCGGGCGCGGCAGTCTAACTTGGCTCCCCGGGCCGGATTCGAACCAGCGACATGACGGTTAACAGCCGTCCGCTCTACCGACTGAGCTACCGGGGAGTGTTTTACTGGTTCTGTCTTGCAGCGAGCCGGAACTACTTTCGATATCCGCGTATCGATGCGAAATCAAGCATCCAACTATTCAACTACTCAACTGACAGCGCCCGACATTATAGCTGGAAATGGGCCGTACGAATCAAATCAAATCCGCATCGCGCGAGCCCAAATCACTCGGGTAGCTTGGCGCCGCGCAGCGCCTTGTCCTGCACCGCACCCATCGCCTTGACCGTATCGGCAACGTACCTGGCGGGGAGGACGCCGGCCAGACCGGAAAAAACCGGATCGGTGTTGAGCGAAGTGTTGGCCTCGAGCATTCCCCATAGCGCAAAGCGCAGCCCGGCGCTGACGAAGACCGGGGCGCCGCTGGAAAATCCCGGCGCTCCACCGCCGTCAAGATAGCAAAGCTGCTGCAAGCCGGCGCCGATAACTTCGGTGTCGGCGGGGGCCGCAACGGAGACGTGGCCGAAGCGAGCGAGCGCCTCGAAGCGATGCTGGTTGACGCCGACGGTCGCAGCGGTCAGGTAGTACACCTGCGCGCCAGTTTCGGGCCGGGCGAGCGGATCGTTGCCGCCGAGCAGAGAGCCAAGCGGGATGGGCGCGATGCTCGCGTCTTTGGGAGTGAACGGAACCGCGGCGACGTCGGCCTTTTCTTCATTCGGATCGAGCACCCATCGGTTTTCAAGCGGCAGCGTGTCCTCGCGCATCGCACCGCTCTTGGCGTCCTCGAGCGTGAGCATGAGCCCGGCGCGTGGATTGCCGCCGTCGTCGAGCAGATTGTGGTGCGCGGTCACCAGGTAAACGAACGAGCGACCGGGGAAGACCGCGCTCGGCACGGCGACGAAAA
Organism: Candidatus Binatus sp.; assembly: GCF_036567905.1. Taxonomy (NCBI): domain Bacteria; phylum Candidatus Binatota; class Binatia (SeqCode); order Binatales (SeqCode); family Binataceae (SeqCode); genus Binatus (SeqCode); species Binatus sp. (SeqCode). Next base: position 535 of record NZ_DATCTO010000052.1, on the reverse strand, counting down.
ATGCAGTGCCGACCTGCACCACGCGCCCGTCGCGGTGGGTCACGATGCCGGCGACGTTGCGCAGCGTTCCGGAAGGGACGGTGTCGGCAGTGTCGGCGGATGACGCGCCCGGCGCGATGGCCAGGGTGGACGCGAGCGCGACGGCGACCGCCGCAATCGAGAGTATTGCTTTTCTCATTCGATCAGATTCATCCAGGGTTGCTTGTTTTCTTCTTCCGGGTTCGGCGCCGGCGCCGTTGTCGGCGCATAACGATAGCAGAAGAGCAATCGTGTGGAAGGGGCTCGCGGCCAGTTCCGATGCGTGAGTGAGCGGGGGGAAAAAAGAGCGGCGCGGCGGGAGCGATTTGCTCCGGTCACGCCGCCAATTCTACTATTTCACTTTATCGCTTTTCACTTTTCACTTTTTCACTTTTTCACTGGCTACAAGTCGAATCGCGATAGGCGACGCGAAACGCTACCAGCGATTGCGATTTCCGCCGCCGCCACCGCCGCCCTCTCTGCCGCCGCCACCGCCGCCGCCACGGCGGCGATCGCC